>JAGQQP010000112.1 GCA_020426085.1 Planctomycetaceae bacterium
TCACATGAAAACATCACGGTCGACGTGGGACACATCAATCCCGGCACCACGCTTTCGATGACTGGCGATACGCCTTTCAGTCAGTTCCTGCATAACATTAACCGAAATAAATGGTACACTGCCGACTGCGAACTGGAGAGCAGTTGCGGTGTGATTCCTATCGAATACCGACCGCAGAAAAGTCTGATCAACGCAGTGCAATGGGCAATTGCGCTGGAATGGTATCTGCTGATGGAAGATCCGTGGCGGGTGATCATGACCAGCGATCATCCGAATGGGGGTGCCTTTTATCATTATCCGGAAATCATCTATCTGCTGATGGACCGCAGCTTCCGGCAGGAATTCCTGTCTCAGATGCCTGAAGCAATTCGTGAACGCAGCGTACTGGCTGATATCGAACGGGAATATTCACTGTATGAGATCGCCATTATCACCCGTGCCGCTCCTGCCCGGGTGCTGGGTATGAAAGAGAAAGGGCACCTGGGTGTCGGCGCTCACGCAGACATCACCATCTATGCCCCACAACAGAATCGACAGGAAATGTTCGAACGCCCCCGCTGGGTCTATAAAGACGGGCAGCAGGTTGTTGCTGATGGAGAGATCCAGGCGCATGCGTTTGGTAAGACTTATTATACTTCTCCTGATTTTGATCAGGAATTTCTGCCTCACATTGAAAGCTGGTTTAACGAGAACTATTCAATTCGCTTCCGGAACTACCAGATCGACAACCAGGAAGTTCCCCAGGCAGAAGAAATCAGCTGCCGACAACTTTAATTCGAATAAATTTACGGCAATAAATAAAAGCACTCTCAGAAATCTTCTGAGAGTGCTTTTTCATTTCATACCATTTTTTTACTGCAGCAGGTGCAGTTTTTGAACCAGAGCTGGATCATATCACAATAAACTGTAGCATCTTTCAATCTATGAAACTCAGTACAAATAGCCTTGGAGACACTAAGGTAAAACGGAACACAACCTAAATAGGAGGCAACGTGTGATCCATATTGACATCGGAAATAGCTACATTTCCAAGGGGAACATACTGTCCTACATCTGGATTAAAATTGTAAACTTCGCCTGTTTCGAATTTATAAACCCAGGCATGCAGTTTCAATTCTCCACGACTGACTGCAGCGGCAACCGAGGGATGGGTTTTCAAGCTCTTTATTTGAACCAGAACATTTTCTTCAACAGTCAGAATAAGACGCTTCTGTGGATCAGTAAGATGAGAATAGTTTTCATTTACGATCCGACGAGTTGATTCCGCATGTTCCAGATAAGACTTTACGGCAGGCATTTCTTGAACAAGATTTGGGTCGAGCAAACCCGCCATTGCACCACAATGAGAATGTCCACAAATGATAATATCTTTCACCTTCAAGGCACTGACTGCATACTCAATCGTCGCCGCCTCGCCACCGTGAACGGTTCCATATGACGGGACAATATTTCCAGCCGTTCGCAAAATGAATAATTCCCCGGGTTTGGTTTGTGTCAGATAATTCGGATTGATTCTTGAATCCGAGCAGGTAATAAATAGAGCCAGTGGGTTTTGACCATCTGCAAGCGTTTCAAATAACTTCTGATCCCGGCTGAAGTAATTCCGTTGAAATTCGTGAATTCCATCAACTAATTTTTGCATCCGTCTACTCCCAATTCTCTATATATTATCAGTTAATGTCTAACAGACATCTAAATGACCTGAATACAAGTCTGATGATTTCCACCAGAACAATATTACACTCAACGACTGTGTTCAAGGGCGAATAATGCCCCTTTTTGATGCGACAGACCTTAGCTGACTTCCTCACTCATTTCCGACTTCAGAGGGTGAGCAACCGCCTGTGTATGACCACAGTAATTGAGCTAATCATAATTTAAAACCCCCAGGAACATCTACCTGAATCAGGCTACGATCATTTCAGAATCACAGAAAACAAACTTGCAGTTACCCTGTGAAAACAGTATATTGACGCGCTCTAATATGTTCTTTCATTTTGTCAGTCTGGTGTCCCCTCAATACATCTGAACAAATAAGCAGAAACGAATTCTGCTGCTCGACACCATTCTGCAGGACCCTTTGATGAAACTCTTTGTTTTACAATTTCTTTTTATTGGGGTTTCCTTCAGCACTGCGTTGACTCTGGTCTCTCAGGAAGAGCCACGGGACATTCCAGTCGAACAGCCTTTCGAGAAAATTGAAGAAACTGAGTCCTATGCAAAGGTGAAGAAATGGGATTTCTCTTCCCATCTCTTCAGGACTGTGACATTCGATTCTTACCCTGTCCAGCCAGTTGATTTCCTGCACCTGAAACTGACACTCATCCCCACTTCAGTCTCACATGGCCCTGATTGCTCGCGCGCGCCTCCAAAACGTGAGAACTGCTAGTACAGTTTTTGTACCGCGCTCATTCATGATACTGCTTTGTCATGATTTCTTATCTCCTGCCCTGATTGAAGCGTCTGGCATCACTGCATGATTATGCGGTGAATCTGGACAATCGCGTTGTTTTGAATTCAATCAGTTAAGACTGATATTGATTTGAACCCCCGCGTGTATTTCGGATCATTGAACTTTTTTCTGTGAAAAATAATGAATCAATCCGCCAATCATCATACCGACGAACATAGCAAACACTCTGTCACCAATGAGAAAACGACAACCCTCAAACATTTGATTGAGCATTCAGCTCACATTTTACCTGCACAGGGACCTATTACCGTCTTTGTACATCACAACACGCTACATGCATTTGAAGACCTGCCATTTGAAAAAGGTGTGGTCGAAGGCGGTCGAACATTCGGATGTCATCCTTTTCTGTCAGAAGATCGATACCGGAAAAAACTGGATAACGAACGAATTCGCATCGAAGACCTCGAAGCTGTTTTACTGGACGACCTTGGAGAGAACTCCGGCATTTTGATCGGTGGCTTTGGAACACGTTACGCGCTCCGTCTGGCAATGTTACAGTTTCCACTTCACTCAGGTTCTGTCTCTGAACTGCGCTGGTTCATCGCTCAAACTGATGCCCTGCGTCATTTTCGGGAGGAAGTCGATCAAACTGTCCGGGAGCGGACTATTACGACCACGCGTCACTGGATCATGCGTGAGTTTCTAAACGGCGACAGTGAGAACAAACAGGAAGCTGAACAGATCTTAAACGGCCTGTTTGATCAGTTTGGAAAAACGTCGATCGAAAAATGGGATGACCGAAAATGGGAAGCGTTTGTTTTGCATTTCCTCTGGCGCGTCTGTTATGCAGGAGCACAAAGAGCAAGTAAAACAGGACACCATACGCCTCAACCACTCAGACACCGTGACCTGTTATTAAAAGTTTCTGATATTGATACAGACCTGATTGTACACGATGTCTTAATTCGATTTTGTGCAGCGTTTCTCGATCAGGGAATCAGTTCCTGGTCTCTCCCTCAGCGAAACCAGGGATTCTATCATGCTTTTTTTCAATTGTATGCAGATTCGAAAATCAATCCGGCCATTGAACTGGAAGAATTAAACAGAGAAATCCAGAGGCTGAACACTTCAGGAACCGGTCCTCTTGAATCTATCGCTGAGTCACTTTCTCTGCTGGGAATCAAGGAAGACGAGCAGGAAGAATATATTTCCAAGTCGCTTTTAGCCTTGCGTGGCTGGGCCGGTATGATCTGGCAAATGGAAACAAACGCAGAATGGATGCCTCACACAGCGCCTTCCGGCAGCCTGGTCGAGTTTCTGGCGATCCGTCTGATACTTGACAGACTGGTTGTCGGATACGTCATGAAGAATTCATATGAATACACAGGTCAACTGGATTCTCTTCGGACAGACATTCTCAGCCAGACAGGAAATCAGAAGACCTGCCAAATCAATCAGCGTGCATTTACGATCTTCCAACTCGCACAGGTTAGAGGCTGGAATCCCAATGATCTGCTCCATCTGTCCAAAGTACAGTGGTCAACTTTGATCGAAGAGATTGAATCATTTTCCAGCCTTGAGCGACGTCGTATCTATCATCTGGCTTTTGAGAGAAAATATCGCAATGAAACACTTGATGCAGTCGCCACTCACTCTGCTCAACGTCGAATTCAAGCAGTTCGAACTGATCCTGCAAATTCATCTTCACCCACCTATCAGGTGGTCTGTTGTATTGATGAACGTGAAGAATCTTTTCGGCGACACCTCGAAGAAATTGCTCCGGAGTGTGAAACATTCGGAGTTGCGGGCTTCTTCGGCGTTGCCATGTATTACCGTGGAGCCGCGGATGCGCACTTCACCCCCCTTTGCCCTGTGAATATCAAACCGACACACTATGTTCAGGAAGAGACTCTGTATTCCCTTGAGCAGGTCAGTCGGAGGCGTGCAGAGGCAAGGCGGCGGATCGGACAAGCGACTCATCAGGCTCATGTGGGAACGCGAACCTTTATCGGAGGCTTTTTCACGGGGCTCCTGGGGTCACTGGCAGCTTTTCCCCTGGTTGCCCGAATTCTGTTTCCCAGATCGACTGCGCAGGTACGACGAATATTTAACCGCATTGTCCAGCCTCCCGGTACCCAGTTACGACTGGAAAGAATTGATTCGCTGCCTGGATCTCAGAATGTACAACTTGGCTACTCCATAGAGGAAATGGCAGCCATTGTCGAAGGCGTCCTCAAGGCAATCGGGCTTTCTCAATCCAGGCGGTTTTCACCATTGGTAGTCATTTGCGGTCACGGATCTGCCAGTTTAAATAACCCACACGAAGCTGCCCACGACTGTGGAGCCTGTGGTGGCGGACGTGGTGGCCCTAATGCCCGCGCATTTGCACAAATGGCGAATGACCCCCGTGTGCGACGTATTCTCGCTGATCGTCAGTTGATGATCCCGGACAATTCCACCTTTATTGGGTGCTATCACAACACCTGTGATGACAGCGTTACCTGGTACGATCTCGACAGACTCCCTGTTTCACAGCGTACATTATTCGAGAAGGTGGAAAAAGACCTTAATAAGGCACGAGCACATAGTGCACATGAACGCTGTCGTCGTTTTGAATCTGCAGAACTCGCCCTTTCTGTCAATGAAGCATTGAGACACGTGGAAGGCCGTGCGGAAGATCTGTCTCAAACGCGACCGGAGTACGGGCATGCTACCAATGCATTATGCTTCGTTGGGCGCAGGCAGTGGAATCGTGGCCTGTTTCTGGATCGTCGTGCGTTTCTGACCTCGTATGATCCGTCACTGGATGACGCTGACAGTTCTATACTGGAGCGTACGCTCCAGGCAGTGATTCCCGTCTGTGCCGGGATCAACCTGGAATATTATTTTTCCTATGTTGATTCCACCGGATATGGTTGTGGCACTAAGCTCGCGCACAACATTACATCCCTTCTGGGAGTGATGGATGGAGCGGCCAGCGATCTGCGTCCTGGCCTGCCTCTGCAAATGGTCGAGATCCACGAACCAGTTCGTCTGCTGTTCGTGATTGAAACCACAGTCGATGCTATCAAGCGCATCATTTCCAACAACCAGGCGATTGCCCGGCTCGTGCATGGAAACTGGGTACAATTGGCAGTTCTCGATGCAGATACTTCACAGATCCAACTCTATCACAACGGACACTTTCAACCCTATTTACCTGAAACGGATGAAATCCCGTCTATAGACTCATCCATTCACTGGTACCGAGGCTGGCGCGATCATCTCGGATTTGCTTCCATACGGGAACATCAGACTTCGTCCTGATGATTCAAAAACACCTCTAGAATATGACTACTTCAGCCTTGGATTAGATATCTGGATCAACATGAATACTGAAACTGTTTTTTACTTTTTAGGCGTATGCGTAGTAGCCAGCCCTGCACTTCTGTTCGCAGTCTTTGGTATCACTTCACTGATGGACAAACCCATCGGGGAACGACTGATCGCCCGGGCCACACAGACGATGGTTTTGATTGGCCTGTTTGCCTCGATGATCATCCTGGGACTGATGCTGACTTTAGGAATACGCTACGTCCCCATCGAACTTGGTAACTGGGTTGTCATACCCGAACAGCATTTTCACTTTCACTTAAAATTTATTTTCGACCGCCTTTCGATACCCTTCTGTATTCTCTCTTTCATTCTGTGTGGGACTGTGGGCGCATTCGCCAGCCGTTATCTGCATCGAGAACCAGGCTTTAATCGCTTCTTCGTCTGTTATTCAATATTTCTACTTGGGATGGTGGTCTCTTCTCTGGCAGGCACGATTGAAACACTTTTTTTTGGCTGGGAACTCGTTGGTCTGTCCTCAGCATTACTTGTTGCTTTTTTTCATGAAAAGCTCAATCCCGTTCGAAATGGAATGCGTATCTGGACGATTTACCGGATAGCTGATGCGGCATTTCTGTTGGCCGCATTGACACTGCATCATTTGACAGGTGCGGGCGATTTCGTAGGACTGATGGGAACCGGCTCCTGGCCGGATGGGCACGCGACGATTTCGGAACAACATGCCCTGATGGTCGGCATACTTTTATTGATTGCTGCCGCCGGAAAGTCTGCACTTGTTCCTTTCTCCAGCTGGTTACCTCGCGCCATGGAAGGGCCAACACCATCCAGCGCAATTTTTTATGGCTCTCTTTCTGTTCATCTGGGAGCTTATCTGCTGTTACGAGTCAGTCCGATTCTTGAACTGTCTTTGACTTTAAGAATTGCCGTTATCTCACTAGGGTTGATTTCAGCAATCTATGGAACCCTCGTTGCCCGGGTACAGACCGATATTAAAAGTGCCCTGGCTTTCGCCTCTCTCACCCAGGTGAGCATCATTGTTGTCGAAATCGGCTGTGGGCTTCGATATATAGCATTGATCCACATCATCGGCCACGCCTGCCTGAGAACGCTGCAACTACTGAGAGCCCCTACTTTACTGCACGACTATCACTCTCTTGAAAATGCCATTGGCTCGCACCTTTCACAAAAAAAATCATTCTTGATTCGAGTGATCCCAGATCGGTATCGGCACCGACTTTATCGATTTGCGCTCGAACGTGGATACCTGGATGCCTTGAGCAATCAGTTCATCGTCGGCCCTTTCATTTCTGTATTCTGTTGGTGTGACAGAATGGAACGCCGCTGGAACAAGCTGCTTTCCGGCGAAGAACCCAATGAAACGCCCCCGATCATAACACGTTCCGAATCAATGGAGGAATACCTATGATTCCAGAACTTCACTTTGCCTGGATGGAAATTTCGATCCTGATTTCTCTGGCCGGTTCACTCTGGCTGAAATTCACAAAGAATCGCGACATCGCCTACAAACGCTGTCTCATCACCTGCGCACTGGTTTTTCTGACTGCAGTCGGTGGATGGATAGATTTCATGCTGCTACAAACTTTTGAAGCAACAGACCAATTCAGTCTCATAAAACTCATGTGGAACAGAGACATCTTTACTATAGACGAATTGAGTGCTCCGTTACTTCCTCTAGCTGCCCTGCTATATTTACTGACCGTACTTTCAACCTTAAAAACGAAAGGGCACCGTTTTTCTTTCAGCAGTACTCTGCTATCGGAAGCGATTCTATTTGCTACACTCAGTAGTAGAGAGCCCTGGGTGATTATCTGCTTACTTTCAGTGGCAACAATCCCCCCTTACCTGGAAATGAAAACCAACAGAGAATCCCCTCGAGTTTACGTACTCCATATGGGCCTGTTTATCGCTTTACTGGTATCTGGAGGAATTCTGTCTGGTTTCGGAGATACGCATGGTGCCATCTCTCTGGTGGCAGGCGCGCTGCTCACCACTGCCGCACTGTTGCGCAGTGGAATCGTTCCACTACACTGCTGGATGACAGATCTGTTTGAAAAAGTGACGTTCGGAACTGCCTTGCTGTTTGTCACGCCAATGACAGGAGCGTACGCCGTGATGAGACTGGTGTACCCCATCGCACCTGCCTGGGCTCTTCAGGGAATCGCTCTGATTTCCCTCACGACAGCAGTCTATGCAGCTGGAATGGCATTTGTACAAAAAGAAGCCAGACGATTCTTCTGTTATCTGTTTCTAAGCCATTCATCTCTGGTACTGGTAGGACTGGAAATGGCAACTCCCCTGGGTTTGACCGGTGGATTGTGTGTCTGGATTTCTGTAGGTATCTCTCTGGCGGGTTTCGCATTAACCTTTCGATCAGTGGAAGCCCGCATTGGGAAAATTTCTCTTACAGAATATCATGGACTCTATGAACACACACCAACACTGGCAGCGTTATTTCTCGTTACTGGTCTTGCCTCAATCGGTTTTCCCGGCACACTGGGGTTCATCGCAACCGAACTGCTCGTTGAAGGGGCCATTGAAGTTTACCCGTTAATTGGAACAGCAGTATTGATTGCCACAGCTCTCAATAGCATTGCCATTCTACGGGCCTACTTCCGCGTCTTTACGGGGACGCGTCATATCGCGTCCATCTCATTGCGCGTGCGCGTTCCTGAGCATGTCGCAATCCTGATTCTGGTCGCACTGATTCTGGGTGGAGGACTCTATCCACAACCTGGTATTTCGTCTCGCTACCATGCAGCCGAAGAAATGATCCAGCTGCGTGAAACCGTTTTTCACCATGCTAAGTCAGAGGAAAAGATTAGTGAAACAGGACGACCTGCTGCTCAACCACCTTTGATCAGCTTGTAAACAAACGGAAGCAGGGTAAACCAATTTCGTTTCAAAATGGTTCCCGTGACGAGCCCATAACCTGGAAGAGCAGGCTTGCGAATCTGGCTGCACGATTATAAGGTATTGCAGCAGAAGCCAAGTATTATTTTGTTAACAGAAAGATCTCCTGTGTCACGTGTAGATATCGCCCGCATTGGAATTGTAACGGTTTCCGACCGTGCCAGCAGTGGAGAATATGAAGACCGTGGTGGCCCTGCGATTCAGGATTACCTTTCAGAAGTCCTGACCAGCGACTGGCTGCCTGTCGCACACGTCATTCCCGATGAACTGGAGACGATCACGGAGACTCTGAAAGAACTCTGCGATCAGGAGCAATGCTGCCTGGTTGTGACCACCGGAGGCACCGGACCGGCGAAGCGGGATATCACCCCCGAAGCAACACTGGCGGTCTCTGAAAAAGAGATGCCGGGCTTCGGTGAATTGATGAGAAAAGTCTCGCTGGAAAAAGTCCCGACGGCCATCCTGTCACGACAGACAGCAGTGATTCGAGGAGGCACGCTGATTATCAATCTGCCCGGGCAACCCAAAGCGATTCAGGAATGTCTAGACGCCGTTTTCCCCGCAGTGCCTTACTGTATTGATCTGCTGGAAGGCCCCTTTCTGGAGACAGATGAAGCACGCCTGAAAGCATTTCGTCCTAAAAAGAAATAGGCGCAATAAAAAACAGGAGTCAGTAGAAAACTACCACTCCTGTTTTCAGATTCATTTTAAAGCCACATTTTAAACCAGATTGGCACTGTTCTCTTCAATCGTTTCCAGTCGAACGGGCTTGATATCAAACTTGGGATTCTGCCCCAGGAATCGAGCCGGATTGTTATGGAACACTTCGATGGCATCCTGAACGGAATACCCACGCGCCCGGTACTGCACGACACACTCTTGTAGTGTGAAAGGATCGCTGGGGCCCCAGTCGGCTGAGGAATTCACCAGAATCCGCTCGTGACCGTACATTTCCAGCATATCAACGGCCCGTTTGGGAGTACACTTGGTAATGGGATACAAAGTAAATCCGACCCAGTAACCTGCCTCCAGAGGCTCGCGGATGGTGTGCTCTTCGACATGGTCAATCCAGACCCGTTCCGGATTCACATTCATGTGAGACAGGACTTCCAGGGTCCGTTTCGTGCCCCGCACTTTATCCCCCAGGTGGGGAGTATGAATCAGAATCAGCTGATCGTATTTGATTGCCTGTTCGACCTGAGCTTCGAAGATTTCTTCTTCGTTTTTAGTGGTTTTGTGAAA
>JAGQQP010000113.1 GCA_020426085.1 Planctomycetaceae bacterium
ATTACCGGCGTTTCGGGATCAGGCAAGAGTTCATTGGTGGAAGAAACACTGGCCCGTGCTGTCACAAAAAAACTGCATCGCTCCAAAGAAGCCCCCGGCCCGCACGATGATCTCTTGGGACTGGAGCAGATTAACAAAGCGATTATTGTCGATCAGAAGCCGCTGGGGAACACGCCTGCCTCCACCCCGGCAACTTATACGGGCGTCTTCGATCAGATCCGCGAACTTTTTTCACGACTGCCCGAAGCCAAGGTACGCGGCTATCAGCCGGGACGCTTCAGCTTCAATCGTTCCGGCGGTCGCTGTGAGGATTGCGAAGGCAACGGTCAGCGCTGTATTGAGATGCACTTCCTGCCTGATGTCTGGGTGACCTGCGAAACGTGTAACGGCAAACGTTATAACCAGGAGACCCTCTCGGTCAGATACAAGGGGAAATCGATCGCGGATGTGCTGGAAATGTCGATCGGTGAAGTCGCCGAGTTATTCAATAACATTCCCGCGATCCGCCGTACGATGGAAACACTATGTGCGATTGGTCTCGATTATCTGACACTGGGACAGTCCGCGCCGACGCTTTCGGGCGGTGAATCGCAGCGGGTGAAACTCGCCGCCGAACTGGCGCGACCCAGTACCGGGAAGACGCTGTATCTGCTCGATGAACCGACGACGGGTCTGCATTTCGACGATATCGCCAAACTGTTGAAAGTATTGAACAGCCTGGTCGAACTCGGAAACACGGTCATCGTCATCGAACACAATCTGGATGTGATTAAAACCGCCGACTGGCTGGTTGATGTGGGACCGGAAGCGGGAAGTGCCGGCGGTCAGATCATCGCTGCAGGAACGCCTGAGAAGCTGGTGGAGCATGCAAAGCTGTTTCGGAAACAGTCTTCGTCAGCTCGCAGCGGAACATCGAAACAGGCACCGTTGCTCAGATCGTATACGGGAGAGATCCTCGAACCGATTCTTTCTTCCGGCAAACGCGAAGCGCGTGAGATTTTTGATGCCCAGAGTTTGAGTGAGAAACAGGAAGGGGATCTCGATCTCAAACAGATTGGTCGCGATGCCCAGATGCCGTGGCAGAAAGAGGGACGCCGCTGGCATACGCAGGATCATATGTCACTTTCGGGCGCTGCCTGTCAGTGGGAAGGTGCTGCTTTAGAAAGCGTGATCGACTTCATTGAAAACAAAGAGGGTTTCGGCGAGATCAACTGGAATCATCGTAGCATTGTCGAAGTGAATGGTCCGGTGAAAAAACAGGGCTGGTTCCTGCATGCGAATACGGGCGATGAATGGCTGCTGCGTCTCAGCTTCCGGGTGAAGCGGAACACGTTCAAACAGGATGAACTCCGCGACCAGCTGGCACTGAAGTCGCTGGATGATCTGGATGAACTGCCGATCTACGGACGCTCGAACCGGGTTCGCGTTAAAAATCTGAAAGGTCCCTGGCAGGAAGTCAGTCTGACGATTCACTGGGAAGAAGAAATTGCCACGCCTGGATTCCAGGAATTTCTGGAGGCGGCCTCTGAATCGTATCTCGGTCTGATTCAACGTGATGAAATCAAGCCTGAAGAAATCATGCCGTGGAAAGTCTTGAAGAAGAAATGGCATCTCTCCCGGAAGGGCTTCCCCAATAATAAACGGGTCCATTGGGATGCGGCGCTGCTGGAGACATTATTTGAGCTGCTGGAACAGACATACCCCGAGGCAACGATTCAGTGGGACAGTAAGTCACTGGTCAATCTGTCGCATGTGGGGAAGAAGAAGCCATTTATGACCATTCATACCAAACGCCGCGAAGGCGTGGATGTGACGCTGCAGGGAACCGCGGGCAAGATCACTCTGGGTAAGATTGCTGACTTGGGGGACGAGCGGGAGATAAAAACGGATGCCCGGGGGAAAGAACAGGCCCGCATCCGCTTCACGCAGAAAAAACAGGTCGAATCAAAATCGTTCAAAGCGCTGCTGGCCTCCCTCGCTTAAGTGTCGCGCGCTAAGAGAACTGCGTGCGGAATTCCCCCCTGTTTGCTAGAGGGAAATCGCTTCAGCCGGGAAAAGATGTTGACGTTTTTTCAATGAACAGATAGGATACTTCCTGTGGTGATCGTCTTTGTATCACCTCGTCGTATACAAGTCGAATCTTAATCAGGTCAAGCAGCTCTATTCTCTCACAACTCAAAAGGTGAGGACCTGTTCAATAAACGATGAAAGACTCGTTTTTAAGTAGGAATTTTGGAATTGTGACGGATGCTATTCGCTTACTCCAATCCTGGCACCCTGACCGTTCAAGCTCCTGCTAAGTTAAATTTATTCTTAAGCATCGATGATAAACGCACCGACGGCTTTCACGAAATTACTTCGTTAATGCTCTCGGTAGGAATATACGACACTTTAGTTTTCACGGAGGAACCTTCAGCAGAAGTCGAGTTGCGTGTAACCGAAGCCAATTCACTTCTCACTCCTTTCAAACAAAACCGGCAGCGTATCCCCGCGGGTGAAGAGAATCTGGTTGTGCGAGCAATCCGGTTGCTTCAGGAACAGACAGGGGAACGACAGGGAATTCGCATTGAGTTGATCAAACGGATTCCAGCGGAAGCCGGCCTGGGAGGGGGATCGAGTGATGCCGCTGCAGCCTTATTTGCTGCCAATAAACTCTGGCATTTGGGACTGTCGATTTCAGAACTGTGTGAAATCGCGGCGAAACTGGGCAGTGACATTCCTTTCTTTCTGACAGCCAGCCATAGTGCCGTCTGTCGCGGGAGAGGAGAGATTATTGAACCTGTTTCTGTTCCCCAATGTCTGCATTTTGTTGTTGCTCGACCCGAGTCGGGGTTATCAACGGCAGACGTTTATCGGCACTGTCGAGTGGGAAGCCACCCGAAAAATCTGGTTGAGGAACTGGTTGGCAATCTGGCTTCCGGTCAATTTCATGCACTATCCCGCCTGATGTTGAACGATCTGCAGGCACCCGCCGAAAAACTGAATTCCGATATATTAATTCTCAAAGATTACTTCTCAAAACAGTCCGTTTTGGGGCATATGATGAGTGGAAGTGGGACTGCCTACTTTGGAGTCTGCCAAAACAGAGCACAGGCATCTCAGATTGCTGCGCGATTACGATCCACAGTGAAAGGGCATGTATTTGTTGTCCAGAACCGCCTATAGATGAGCAATTTTAAATTTGGCACAAATGGAGTGAGGCCATGGAGATCAGTGAAGTACGCATCAAGTTGATGAATGATCCACACGAAAGATTACTGGCATTCTGCTCAATTACTTTCGATGTCTCGTTTGTCATTCGAGATCTGAAAATCATCCAGGGAGCAAAAGGTGCCTTCGTGGCTATGCCCAGTCGCAAGCTGATGGACCGGTGTCCTAAATGTCACACCAAAAACCATCTCAGGGCTTCCTTCTGCAACCAGTGTGGCGTGAGACTCGATGAAAATCGAGCCGACAAAGATGACGCCGGTCGTGCCCGACTCTACGCAGACATCGCCCATCCCATCAATTCCGATTGTCGCGAACTGATCCAGGAAGAAGTCCTGAAAGCCTACCAGGAAGAAAAAATCTCCGCGCAGCAGGAAGGTTATGTCTGCCGCTACGACGATTTCGGCGAAGAAGACTTTGCCCGCCTGGGACCATACGAGGAAGACTACGAAGAGACACCGCTCTCACAGTCTCCCGCGTCGGAATCGACTCATATTCGTAAGAATAATCAGGTTTTCCGTATCGACTCCGCAGAGTCCGATTCCGATCGTAGCCGCCCGCATCACACGGCAGCCGATCAACCCTCTCCCAATAAAGTCAGCTCAAATGAAAACGAGGCCGGGGGAAAAGGGGATGCCTTCGGGTCAGGCATCGTTTGAGTTCCGACGGGTTTCCGATTCTGCTATGCGGCAGTGCGCTGCAGTCATAGCAGAATCAATGACAGGTTCACGTCCTCAGGTTGTCCGTCCGTCATGACTGTTACATCATGAATAAGCCGACCACCATGATGGTAATGCCGGTTGCTTTGGATGTCAGCATGTTCTGCAGACGATCCAGTACATTTTCGCTGGGATGGAAAGCGACAATTTCTTTCTTTTCGACCTCTTTTCTCAGTTCCGCATTCAGCCATTCCAGTACGGAAATGCTCAGATGTTGTCGCTGATCTGCTGCTGCCTCCTCAATTCGCTGAGAGTGCATTGCAGACTCTGGTTGGATTGTCTTCAAATCTTCTCCAGGCAGAGAAGTCACTAATTGTTGCATGATAGCCCATTTCTATTCCGGTAAGTTACCGAAATCGTTCGTGGAAGACACCGTTCGCCGGGGTCAGATTGTTTGGTTCTGATGAGAAACAGTTTTCCTGTCAGGCGAGTCAGTCAAAGGAGAGTTTGTATTCTTTATCGGTAATTTCTGCGGTTTCTCCCGCATCTCTTCATTATTTTCTTAAGTAAATCTGCAGTGTTGAAGGAAGCTGTATCGATTATAGCTGTCTTGAGAGGCAGGTGGGGTGACTGGCGTTCGCCTGTGTTCAGATTGGATTTCGCGTCTCCGGTTTCTGGTATCAAAAGTGTGGAAAACGACTTGTGGATTTAACACGTCTCTTCACTTATATGTTGCCGGTATTGTACGTTAGAATGTTAATACAGGATGAAGTTATGCTTCAGATACGAATTTTTTCACGACTTTCCGGAAAGAGACGTTTTATGAAATCCCTGAATCGAATTCTCCCTCTGCTGTCACTGGTCTGTCTGCTGGCAGCCTGTTCCGATTCCGGTCCGACTGAAGCCCAGAAAAAGGAAGCCGCCGATGATGTTTCCGCCATCGATCTTCCCGAAAAAACGTTAGAATCGCTATTCGAAGTGGAAGATGGTTTCACGCTGCTCAGTCTGAAAGACTTTGAAGTTTTCAATGCGAAAACCAAAGAACCGGTCGAGGGGAAAAACTGGAGCGAAGCAGACGGCGTGATCTCCTGCAAAGGAACGCCGCGCGGCTATCTGTATTCCAACGAGTCATTCGGAAACTGCACGATCCGCCTGGAATACCGTTTCCCCGAATCCGCCGAGAAGAATGAAAATCCGAATACCGGATTCCTGTTGTTCATCACCGGCGAAAACCGGGTCTGGCCGAAATGCCTGGAAGTACAGGGTAAATTCGCTGAGATGGCCCACATCAAATCGAACAGCAAAGAGATCCAGCTGGATGTGACCGACGATGAAGCAGCCCGCGAAAAAGCCCGTCGACCGATTGGTGAATGGAATACGATTGAAGTCGTCTGCAAAGACGGCGCGTTGACATCAGTCCTGAATGGCACTCAGATCGCGACTTCTAAACAGAGTGAATTGAAGTCCGGTTTCTTTGGCATCCAATCGGAAGGAGACGCCGTCGAATTTCGTAACATCCGCGTGCAGAAACTGACCGATTAAGCCTTTTGCTTTGCAAAATTCGCGATGTTCTCCTTAAAATGAATATCTGATTTTCATTCAATCAAAATACACTCAACTGTGGAGCGATCACCATGAGTTTTCGATTTTTGACAACCTGCTGTCTGCTGGTTTGTGCTGTTCTGTCTTTCTCTGCTGATACGTATGCAGCAGAAGGAAAATCCCGGGTGCTGATGCTCACTCAGAGCAAAGGTTACACGCACGGTTCCGTCAAACGGCAGGAAGAGAAACTGTCTCCTGCAGAAATCGCCATGATTCAACTGGGCAAACAGTCCGGGCTGTTCACCGTCGATTGTACTCAGGACGCCGCCGCAGATTTCACAAAAGAGAATCTGCAGAACTACGATATCGTCATGTTCTATACCACGGGCATGCTGCCGATCAAAGAAGAAGACATGCAGTATTTTCTGAACGACTGGCTCAAGCAGAAAGGCCACGGGTTTATCGGCTTTCATTCCGCCACCGACACCTATAAATCGTACGAACCTTACTGGGACATGATTGGCGGTTCGTTCAACGGGCACCCCTGGACCGCCGGGAACACCGTGACGATCACCGTACACGATTCCGATTTTCCCGCGATGAAACCGTTCGGCAAAGAGTTTCAGTTTAAAGATGAAATCTACCAGTACAAAAACTGGCAGCCGGAAAAAGTGCACGTGCTGATGAGTCTGAACATGGAGAAATGCAATCCGAAGAAACCCTATCAGGTGCCTGTCGCCTGGGCGAAAGAATGGGGCGCGGGCAAAGTCTTCGTCAACAACCTGGGTCACAATCCCGAAACCTGGGCCAATCCCATGTTCCAGGATTCCGTCATCGGAGCCATCAAATGGATTCGTGGCGAAGCACCCGCTGCCGTTCCCCCCAATCCGGAACTTTCCAAAAAAGAAGATGAAAAAGCGGCCGCCGCTGCAAAAACGGAAACGAAGTAATCCGTCTCTGAGTGGGAAAGAGGGAAAGCCAGCATGTCGAAAGTGGTTGTCATCACCGGTGTAACCCAGGGACTGGGCCGCGCCATGACTCAGGCGTTGATTGCAGCAGGACACACGGTCGCTGGCTGTGGCCGGTCTGCAGAGAAAATTGCTGAACTGACAGATCAGTTCGGTGCGCCTCATCAGTTTTCGACCGTCGATGTGTCTGATGACCGTGCGGTCGCGAACTGGGCGACGACGATCATTGATAAACTGGGGCCGCCTGATCTGCTGTTGAATAACGCCGCTGTAATCAATGAGAACGCTCCGCTCTGGGAAATCTCCGCGGACGACATCGATCAGATTATTGACGTCAATATCAAAGGCACCATCAATACCATTCGTCACTTTGTCCCTGCAATGAGCGAACGCCAGTCGGGCGTCATTGTGAATTTCAGTTCCGGCTGGGGACGTTCGGCTTCCGCGGAGGTCGCCTCCTATTGTGCTACGAAGTGGGCCATCGAAGGTTTGACGCAGTCCCTGGCGCAGGAATTACCGCGGGGCATGGCGGCCATTCCCCTGAACCCCGGTATTATCAACACAGCCCTGCTGCAAAGCTGTTTCGGTTCGCATGCGGAACACTACGCGACCGCGGAAGAATGGGCCGAGTCCGCAGTCCCTTTCCTGCTGAAACTCTCTGCCCGGGACAACGGGAAATCGTTGACGGCTCCCGCCTGAGTTCATTTCTCGCATTCCCTGCTGTAATTCTTGAATCCGGGGGGTGAATGGCATTTCGCGATCGGTTTGAGTAAACTCGTTGCAGTAAAAATACGAACCTCCACGATTTTCAACTGCATGCAAAAAGTCTTTCCTCATGGCCAAATACTTTAAATATAAAATTCCCGCCGACGTGGTCGAAGATTCCGAACGACTGGGCTGTCCGATCCAGGTTTCCGATAATTTTGATGTGCTCTATCAACCGATTCAGATCGGCCATCTGCAGGCGAAAAGTCGTCTCGGCATTCAGCCGATGGAAGGCTGTGACGGAACAACAGACGGCTTCCCTGATGAATTGACTTATCGACGTTATCAGCGATTTGGCGCCGGGGGCGCCTCTCTGATCTGGGGAGAAGCGACCGCGATCGGACCGGAAGCGCGAATGAATCCCCGGCAGTTGATGATCAATGAAAAAACCGCCTCTTCACTGGAGAAGATGCTGGCAGGTTGTCGCGACGCGCACGCAGAAGTGTTCGGTTCCACCGACGGCCTGGTGATTGGCCTGCAGTTAACGCATTCGGGCCGGTTCAGTTTTGAAAAGCCTCTGCTGGCAACGCACGATCAGGTTCTCGATCCTCGCACTGTGGATAAATCAACAGGCCGCATCGTCGATGAGAGTTACCCGCTGCTTTCCGACGACGATTTGAAACGTATTGAAGACCAGTATGTCACAGCCGCAAAACTGGCGGAATCGATTGGAGTCGGCTTTGTCGATATCAAGCAGTGTCACCGCTACCTGCTCTCAGAATTACTGGCGGCGAAAAATCGTCCCGGTGAATATGGGGGTTCACTGGAGAACCGTACGCGGCTGGTGCGCAACGTTGTGAAACGCATTCGCGAAGAATGTCCCACGCTGGTGATAGGGACCCGTATGAATGGTTACGACGGGATTCCCTATCGGGGCGCCGGCGAAGAATTCATCGGCGAACCCTGTCCGCATGAGCTGCCGCTGCAGACAGCATTCGGTACGAATCCGAACGATCATCTTCAGGAAGATCTGACGGAACCCCTGGAAGTCGCAAAGCTGCTCAAAGAGTGGGGCGTCAGCATGATCAACATCTCCAACGGGAATCCTTATGCGAATCCACATATCGTCAGACCCGCCGAGTTTCCGCCGACTGATGGTTATCACGCTCCCGAGCATCCGCTGATCGGCGTGGCCCGTCATTTCCGGATTGCCGGTCAGATTCAGGCAGCTGTTCCGGATATTCCGGTGGTCGGCAGTGGTTACAGCTGGTTGCAGGACTTTGCCATGCATGCGGCTGCGGCGAATGTGGAATCCGGAAAGATCTCCATCGTGGGAATGGGCCGCGCGACACTCTCGCAGCCTGAATTTGCGAAGCAGCTCCAGGAAGAAGGGAAACTCAATCGCAAAACCGTCTGTCGGACGTTCTCGTATTGCACGAACCTCATGCGCACGAAGGACCATCCTCTGGGACAGTATCCCACCGGATGTCCTCCGTTTGACAAAGAGGTTTACGATCCGCTTTGGAAAGAAGCGAAAGCAAAACTGGAAGCGAAGCAGAAGCCAGCTGAGTGATCAGGCTGCCTGTTGAATCGGTGATTCTTCCACCTGTTCGTCGGCGATGATTTCTTCCACAAGTCCGCCGTAATCTTTGGCACCGGGACAGGAACTGGAATAATCAAAGACGGACTGCCCGTAACTGGGGGCTTCGGCCAGTTTGATGTTCCGTCGGATCCGACTCTTGAACACTTTCGCAGTCGCCCACGGCGCTTCCGGATCACTTTCCGTCAGGAAGGCTGTCAGGTCGTCGGTGACGTCGGCTGCCAGTCGGGTACCGGTTTCGTACAGACAGAGGACCACTCCCGAGACGCGCAGATCGCGGTTCAAACGGCGGCGGACCAGAGCTGTTGTTTCGAGCAGTTTGGAGAGCCCCTGTAACGCGAAGAAGTGTGGCTGCAGAGGGATGATGACTTCACTGGCCGCCGTCAAAGCATTGATGGTCAGCACACCCAGGGAAGGGGGGCAGTCCATAATGATGTAGTCGAACGGTTCGGTCTCAGCCATTTTCCGGATGGCCTGACGCAGAACAATTTCGCGGTTTTCGGCGTCTACCAGTTCCAGTTCGGTCGCAGCCAGATCGAGTGTCGCAGGCACGACCCATAAATTTTTCGCGACCAGTTGGCGGGTTTCGGCGAGGGTTTTGAAACCGGAGAAGACATCATAGGCGGTCGGGACGTTTCCGAAGGGTTCGATGCCCAGATGTAACGAGGCATGTCCCTGTGGGTCGAGGTCGATCAGGCAGACTTTCTTGCCCTGCATCGCCAGGCCGGCAGCCATGTTCACACTCGACGTCGTTTTGCCGACGCCCCCTTTTTGATTCATGATGGCAATGATACGCATCGGGAGTCCTTTCCCTCTTTCTCTTTGATATTATCGGGTCGCTTACTTGTTTCAAACTCTTATATGGTCACACCTTACGTTTCAGCTGTGTTGGCGCTGTCCGGGGTGTCATGCTCAGTTTCGGTACTGAAGGTGGGGCAGTATATCTGGTCAATCGAATTTTGGAAACAGGAATTGCGCCGCTGGAAAGTGATTTATTTCACCGGTACTTTCATACAAGCGCAATGCGTCTGGCTGCCGATCGGTAGGTCAAAGTCTGGCGGTCCTTTAGTCCTGTATTAACGGGTGTTCAAGATCAGGCGCGCACGCCAGCGAGCGTGTAGACCATTTCGACCAACGGGCCATTCCAGGTCTGATAAGACACTTTAGCGGGGAATCGGTGCGGAGTGATCCGCTGCCTTGT
>JAGQQP010000114.1 GCA_020426085.1 Planctomycetaceae bacterium
TCACAGATTTTGCGATCGAAGCCCCCGTACGTGAGCCAGTGGCGCCCGGGAAGAAAATCGTTCCCAGCCAGCGCAATCCTGGTTGGGCGATCAGCTGGCAGGAACCACAGGTTCGCATGGAAGGGGATACGCTGCAGGACCTGAAAGAGGACTCACTCACGTTAAACCAGATGTCGATTCAATCGGACATGCTGGACCTGACCGCGAAGGGGGAGATCAAAGAATTCTCAACTCGTAAACAGGTGAGGCTGGCAGGGGAAGTGACCTACGACTGGGAAAACCTGACTCCCCTGCTCCGCAGCAAACTGGGTCCGGATGTGGAGATCGTCGGGCATGAAACCAGGCCGTTCACATTAAACGGGCCATTAGGAAGTACGGCGAATGATCGAGCGCGCGAAATGGTTTTAAATGCACAGCCACGTCCATTGTATCCCGACACGCGACCGCTGTTCGTGCCCACCGATCAATTTAATGAACTGACGGGTGATGCAGGGATTGGCTGGGAAAAAGCGAATATCCGTGGTTTAACCAGTGGCAAGACAAATATTGAGGCTACTATCAAAGATGGTCAGATTCATATTACGCCCCTCGATTTGCAAGTGAGTGGCGGCCGTCTCAGGCTGGCTCCGATTGTTCGACTTGATGTGAAGCCTGCGGCTCTGATCTTTGAAAAAGGGGATGTGATCGATAATTTTCAGTTCACTCCCGAAATGACACGCAACTCGCTGAAATATGTCGCTCCGATGCTGGCAAACAGTACCAACATTCAAGGTCAGTTTTCATTGAGCCAGGAGTTCGCCATCATTCCCCTGGACCAGCCGGAAACCGGGGAAGCAAAGGGAACGCTGCTCGTCAAATCAACAAAGGTCAAACCAGGACCACTGTTTGATGCGCTGGCGGAAAAAATCGATCAGGTTCTGTCGATTGTGAATATCAATCGTTCCAGCCGACTGATCAGCTCAGATTCCATCTTTCTACAGGTACAGAACCAGGCGTTGCATTATCACATGATTGATGGCAGGGTCTACCATTCTCCGTTCGAAGTCCAGATGAAAGGATTAACGGTCCGCACGACCGGCTCTGTGGGACTGGATGAATCTCTGGATCTGATTGCGGAAGTCGGGTTTACCAATCTGATCTCAGAAGACAGCGACAAACCGTTTGTGAAAGCGCTCATCAGCAAACCGTTACGACTGCCAATCGGGGGAACACTAAAGAAACCCAAGGTCGATATGAGCCAGGTTGGCAACTATGCCAAGCAGATGGGCGTCAATGCGCTCGACGCAGTTTTAGGCAGTGGCGTTGGATCGCAAATTCAAAGTCTGTTCCCCGAACGAACGCCGGAAGAGATGGAGCGAATCCAGAAGGAACGCGAGGAACGTCGTAAGGAACGTGAAGAACGACGCGAACAGAAACGGTTGGAAAAACTCAAACGCAAACAGGGACTATGATGGGTTCGTGTTGAAGCGCCATCGGGTGATTTGATGCAGACTATTTCTCAGCGCTGGAAGTCAGTCAGAACTGATACGTTCTTATTGTCTATCAATTTTCTGCTGATAGCCGCATTCAATCTGAGTCTCTATTTTCTGTTTATGAAAAATGAACCCCAATGGATTCGTGCCGTCTGGTATCTGGCAGGACTGATTGGGTTCTGGATATTGCTCTGGAGCCTGGGATCGCAGAGCATGAGTCAGCAAAGCGAAGCGACTGCCGGGCAGACCGGCGGAACACAGTTGACGCTGGTGACACTCTACAGTCTGCTGAACGGACTCTCTTATCTGTGGCTACCAGATCAGGATGCATATATCACGGTATTTCTGCAAAGCGGACTCACGCTAATCGTCTGTTTTGCGATGTCGCTTTCATTTGTTGACCAAACCCAGGCCGGTTCTCGGATGAACTGGCCTGCAGTGATTTGCAGCTACCTGATAGTCCTGGTGACATTAATATTGAATCTGACAGGCTTGTGGCTTATGTTGACAGGAGGCGTTTAAGCGAGAAGTGATCACTAGATAAAACTTCAGTTTAATTTCTCCTCACGGTCTTAAAATCACATGACAACCGAACAGTTGAAACTCGCAAAGTGGAGTATCCTGTTTCTGGTGATGTTGATCGCTGTCGCGGTGGTTCATCTCTATGTCACGGTGAATGAACTCGCTCTCTCACAGGAACACATCCGGCAGGCGTTTGGGAAAGGGATTGCCGCCTGTTTCTTTCTGACTGCCGGTGGTGCTGCCTTGCGCTACCCGCTGAGTGGACTGCTGGCCGGGATTCTGGTCTGCTTTTTCTTTGCCCTGAGTTACATTGTTCTCTGGACACGCATCCCTCTCAATTGGCTTTTTTGAACAGTGCTGAAAGAGGTACCATTTTTTTCCGATTCCTGTTATCGTGCTGACTCTGTGAGCAGAGTTCTTCTGGATAACATCACACTGGTCAGAAACAGGATGCTGGAATGGATGCAGGCGGTGAGAGTCGACATATCGAACTGAAGAAAGCGATGTGGATCTATCTGCTGGCGCTGGTGATTGGCGTGGGGGTCGGCACGCTGGGTTCGGCCTTTCATTACTGTCTCGACAAGGTGATTCGCATCTACGCCGTCATCGAAGTCCTGTTCACCGGATATGGCGTTCTAGCCATCGTGGTTGCTGCAGTGGTGGGAGCTGTAATGGTGGCGACGGCAGCGGTCCTCGTACGGAAATTTGCGCCGGAGACCGCGGGCAGCGGCATCCAGGAAATTGAAGGCGTGATGGGGGAACTGATGGCGCTCCGCTGGCGGAGTGTGCTGCCTGTAAAATTCTTTGGTGGCGTTCTCTCTATGGGAGCGGGTCTGGTGCTTGGTCGGGAAGGACCGACGATTCACCTGGGTGGTTGTGTCGGTCAGATTGTCGGCGAAAAAGCACATTCGGATACTCACACGTTGAATACATTTCTGGCTGCAGGTGCGACTGCAGGGCTGAGTGTGGCCTTCAGCGCACCGCTGGGCGCGATTCTGTTTATGATCGAAGAAGTCAGGCCTCGATTTCAATACAGCTTTGTCGCATTACACGCGGTAATTATTGCCAGTATCACGGCGAATCTGGTCAATGATCAGGTATTCGGTACCCTGCCTCAACTCCCTGTTCAGTTGCAGAACTCTCTTCCGGAATTTCAGCCTCCCGGCAATCTGCTGCTGACTTTGTCTTTGAACCTGCTGTTGGGTGCGCTGATTGGTGTGCTGGGTGCAAATTTCAATACATTCATGTTAAGGTGTTTACGGGTCTCTGATGAATTGAGCAGCCGCACTTTGCTGATGATTGCGGCATTTGTAGGTGCCGTAGTTGGTGTGCTGATGATTGTTGCGCCGGAATATGTCGGCGGCGGTGAAGCGCTGGTGAAAGAGATTTTTGTGGAATCTCCCCTGCTCGGCTTTCTGCTTGCATTACTGGTCGTGCGGGCTGCGCTGACGTTTTTGAGTTATTCAATCGGCGTACCGGGAGGTATTTTCGCACCCATGTTGGCGCTGGGCGCTTTGATTGGTACCAGCTTTGGTTACCTGGTACACGAAATCGCACCTCAGGCCGGCTTGCAGGCAGGGACTTTTGCAGTGGCAGCGATGGGGGCACTGTTCGCGGCGACCGTGCGGGCACCATTAACGGGCATTGTGCTGGTCGCTGAGATGACGGACAGTTTTGAACTTCTGCCCGCAATGATTGTGACCTGCATGACTGCCAGCATCGTCGCTCAGTCCCTGGGGAGCCGTCCGATATACGATCTGCTGTTGGAGCGAACGTTGGAACGTAGAGGAATAAAGGCAGAGCCGGAGATCAGTTGCTGATAATTTGTTGCAGTTTCAATAGATAACAGAAATCAATGAATTCGGTATTTTAAATCGAGATTGGCGGAAACCATGTCCGAATTAAAGACTACGGAACTCCTCGAAGAAGTAAAAACTCTGCGTCAACGGGTTGCGAAGCTGGAACAGCAGCAGGCAAATGCAAGTTGCAGGAAAAAACACGATCTGGCCCAGTTGTATTTTGATCTGGCTGGTGAGGTGATTCTTGCCCTTGATGCGAATCAAACAATCTCATTGATCAACCAGCAGGGATGTCGTTTGCTGGAGGCAGAAGAACATGAAATTATTGGAAAGAACTGGTTTGAACATTTTCTACCGCCTTCCAATCAAGTTGAAGTAAAAGCATTATTCCGACAACTGATGCAGGGAGAACTACAACCGGTTGAGTTTTTTGAAAACGATGTGCTGACCGCAAAAGGCAGATTAAAATCAGTGGCCTGGCATAATTCGATTTTGAGGGATAATACCGGCAGGATCATCGGCACGCTCAGTGTGGGAGTCGATATTTCCGAGCGGAAAGAGGCTCAACAGGTATTGCGTGAAAATGTTCAAATATTTCGCCAGATATCAGAAAATGTGAATGAGATGCTTTGGGTCTGTGCTCCCGATTTCAGTAAAACCTACTTTCTCAGCCCGATGTATGAAGAGATCTGGGGGCGTTCCTGTCAGAGTGTCTACGATGATCCAAACTCCTGGATTGAAGGGATACATCCAGATGATCGTGCAGCAGTTGTGAATGATCTGGAAAAGAAAGCGCGAGGAGATTTTACAAGTCCTGATTTTCCCAGATGCCGTGTCATCCACACTGATGGCACGATGCGATGGATCGAGACACGGGCTTTCCCCGTCTATAATGAACACAACCAGATCACACGCATTGCGGGAATCGTTGAAGATATTACTCAACGCAAGCAGGAGGAAGATGCCGCCAGTATAATGCAACAGAAACTGGAGCGAAGTGTCGAAACACAGACTTCTGAGCTGGCAAGGAAGAGGGCACAACTGGAAGCAATGTTCAATGCGATTCCAGATGCAATGTTGGTGCTCGATCGTGAGGGAAAAATTGTAAATTTCAACAGCAGGGAAAAGTTAAGTTTCTTTCTGGCACCCGATCCACGTGTTGGCAGCGAAATTGAAAGTCTGTTGCCGGGTGACACGGGCAACCAGATCAGGTTACTCATCAATCGAGTCTACGACACCAGGCAGATTGAAACATTCGAGTATAACCTGATCAACCGGAGTGGAGAAAACTGGTATCGCGCCCGTGTACTGCCTTATCTCTCGGATGAGATTCTGATGATGATTGAGAAGATCAGCGACCAGAAAATCGCGGAGATAGAGCTGAAAAGACTACACGAAAAACTTTCAGAAGCACAGAGACTTGCTCATATTGGCAGCTGGGAATGGAATGTGAAAGACAATACGCTCTGGTGGTCGGATGAAGTCTATCGGATTTTTGGTGTCGGGAAAGAGGCTTTTATCCCGAATTATGAAACTTTTCTGGAAACGGTGCACCCTGATGATCGCCGCCTGTTAGATCAGGTTGTCACACATGCTTTAAAAAATGATCTTCCATATAGTGCAGAACATCGCATTATTCGTCCCAATGGTGAAATCCGATATGTGCAAGAGAGAGCCGTGTTAAAAAAAAATGAGGCTGGCGAAGTAACTTTCATGCACGGAACGGTTCAGGATATCTCGGAACGACATGAAGCGATGAAAAAAGCCCAGGAGTATCGGGATATCCTGGCACATGCTTCCCGACTCGCTGTCATGGGGGAATTGACGGCAGGTATTTCACATGAACTCAATCAACCGCTGACAGCAATTGTCAATTACACATCCGCCATAAAACATCAGCTGGAACAGGGGCAGGATGTAACCCAGCTTATTGAGAAAATTCAGGAGTTGTCTATGCGTTCGGGTGAGATCGTGCGCAAACTGAAATCGCTGGCTGAAAAACGAAAACAACAGGCAATCAAATTCAATGTTCAGGAAAGTATTCGAAGTGCTCTGGAGTTGATTCAATATGAACTGCGAGACCGACAGATTGAAGTGAAGATCGACAGCAAAATGAAGTTTACTGTCGTATATGCCGATCGCATCCAGATCGAACAGGTACTGGCAAATTTATTTATCAACGCTGTAGAAGCAATGACAGAATCCTCTTTCCCGAGAGTTTTAACGATCAATGTAACGCCAGTTGAAAATTCCATGGTTAAGGTTGCGATTGCCGATACGGGTCATGGGGTCCCAGCAGATTTTGTCGACCATCTGTTTACACCATTTACTACGAATAAAAAAGGGGGGCTGGGAATTGGTCTGTCTCTAAGCCGCTCTCTGGTGGAAGCTTCCGGAGGTCGAATCTGTTACAGCTCGAAAGCTGATCCCGGTGCCTGTTTTCATGTGTTTTTACCGACTTGACAGAGCGTGGAGTAAATGGAATCGGAGGCACCACAGTCTAAAACACAGGAATAAATTTCCCTTCCGAGAGTTTGAAGGGGCGATCAGTACGGTCCCGGATTTCGGTTTCAGGGTCGATGCCAAAGCGGGTAAAGATGGTGGCAGCCAGATCGGCGGGCGTTACAGGATGAGACTGAGGGTAAACGCCGAGATTGTCACTGGCGCCATAAGTGGTACCCTGTTGAACACCGCCACCGGCCAGGACCACACTGTAGCAACTCGGCCAGTGATCGCGTCCGCCATTGACGTTGACGCGGGGCGTGCGTCCAAATTCTCCCATGGCGATGACCAGAGTTGAATCCAGCAGACCACGCTGTTCCAGGTCACTTATGAAAGCCGCGAATCCCTGATCGAATGCGGCCAGCAGTTCGCGGTGCCTTGGGAACAGGTTGGAATGGCTGTCCCAGTTTACGGTCTGCCCATTTAGTACGCCGTCATGGACGTTGATGAAGCGGACTCCTGATTCCACAAGTCGTCGTGCCAGCAGCAGGCTTTGTCCCAGCTTGGTGCGCCCGTACTGTTCGCGGACCGATGCTGGCTCGCGTTCGATGCGGAAGGCATTCTGCACTACGGGGTTCTGCAGCAGTTCGAATGCACGGCGCTGATAACTAGCCAGATCAGCGTTTTCCACGTCCAGCTGATCCAGTGATTTCAATAACGCGCGGCGGTTCTGCAGCCGCGGTTCACTGACCGCAGGAGGTCGCTGCAGATTCTGAACGTGAAACTGTTCTGCGTTGGGGTTGGCATTGATTTGAAACGGATCGTGACTCCCTCCCAGGAATCCCGAATTCTGCCCCGGCAGATCGACGACGTTGTGCATCACATGTGGCAGGGCGACATTGATCAGGGGATTTCCGGTCCTGGCAAGTGCACCACGAGAGGTTGCATAACTGACGGCGGCGGCAACATTGGGAAAATCTCCCAATCGGTTTTCGCCGAGCACTTCGTTATTGCTGGAAGGGGTTTTTCCGACCAGGGCCTGGTACATGGCTGAATTATGATTAGTCAGATCGTGGTGCATTGATCGGATCACTGTCAGGCGATGCATGATCTGGGCGCACGCAGACAGGTGTTCGCAATTGATCAGCCCAGGCACACTGGTTTTGATCGGTCGATACTCGCCACGCACTTCGGAAGAGGCTTCGGGTTTCATGTCCCAGGTGTCGATCTGACTGGGCCCGCCATAAAGCATTAACACCACGCAGGAACGAATCGGCGTATGCGGTGTGTTTTTGCCGGCGGAGAGACGCCGCTGATTTAATGCGGCGGCAATCGTAGCATAACCGGCTGTCTGCAGAAAGCAGCGGCGCGAGATCGCACGTTCCAAGATGCCAGGTATTTCGAGCACGATACCGGTTCTCCAGTGGAGTTCAACGAACTGCAACGTAGAATGGGATTGTACCAATCAGGGTTTCCGAACTGCAAACATTTTCCGGGATTGGGAAGCATCATGAATCCGCGTGCGCGAAATCAGAAGCGAAAAACGATCCTGTTGCTGGTTTTGTTGATGATCGGAATCGGTTTGGCCATCACGGGTTACCAGTGGTATACCTGGCCGGAACGCACCTGGAATGAGTTCACGCTGGCACTCGCAAACAGGGATCTTGCCGCTGCCAATCGATTGTGTGATCCGGATTATCTGAAGGTGGAGTTCGACTCGGCTGGCGCACTTTGCCTTTTCATTCAGAAGGAACCGGGGGCTGGTTTTATATATTTTCCAGTGGATGTTCTTTATCGATATGATATGAATCAGTTTCGAATTCAAAATGGACCTCAACCAGCCAGCTTGTGGCAGATACTCAGCGGAAAGGTTGCTCTCACCGCTCCCTCTGTGATCTGGTATGGTTCCCTGCAATTTCGAAGAGGAAAAATCAGGTTCCAGTCTGATATCAAACCAGAGTCAGATCTCAATGAATTGTGAATCGTTTGTTTGTGATCTGAGACAAAGAAGTGGGCCTCACGGTTTCTGAAACAGGTAGAGACCGTAGCCCAGGGTGTCACGTCCCCACTGCAGGTAAGCCTGCATCCACTCGCGGCGGCGCTGCAGCTTTTCCTGGAGTCCCTGATCGCCTGGTTGTTCCCGGGCTTTTCGTTCGATGATTCGCTGATAGCGCCATTCGAAATCATCCCATTCCTGTTCGCTGCTGGTCCAGGCTGCCAGTGGGACCAGACCCAGTTGTTGTCCCGTGGCGACATTCGCAGCGTGCGTCATTTCATCGGGAATGGCTTCGCCTAACAACGCGCGATATTCCGGACCCGCCGGCTGCTTCAGATAACCATCGGCGATCAGCAGTTGTCCGCCGGACTCAATCAGTGGAATCATCCGCTCAATCGCATTACGGTACGCATCGCTGCCCGATGCGAACGCATGCGTCGCACCCAGGCACAAGGCGAGAGCATATTCATTCTGCTCAAAGGGAAACGCTCCCGCGTCGGCTTCGATGAACTCGATCTGAAAAGCTGTGACACGGCCCTGAATACGCCGGCGGGCTTCGTCAATGTGTTCGCGAGAGAGATCGATTCCCGTACCTGCAATCTGATATTGTTCAGAGAGACGAATCAGGACTTCACCGCAACCACAGCCGATATCCAGTACCCGCTGTCCCGCGTTCAATTCCAGCACAGCAAGAATTTCGGTCATGCGGGATTCACTCACCGGGGCATTCCATAGCAGTTCGACCATGTGTGACAATTCCTGTTTTGTGATTTCAAGAGAACGGTTTTCGACTTAAGTGTTTTTGGCAAGCACAGTTCAGGCGATGGAACTGCTGTTATTCAGACACCGTATCCTGAGAGAAGTTCACGGGAGCCTGTTTCAATTTTTCCAGTGAGATAAAAAGATCCTTTCCTGTCACATGAGAATCGCCTATAAACAAAGAATCAGGTCTGTAATTTTTTTTCTTGAATCAGGTGAACCATGCGGCACGGTTCGAATCTCAATCCGCCTAATCGTTTCGAGTCGACAGTCGTCGAGCCGGACCTGGAGCAGCTGGAATGGGATGACGAATACCTTTCCCGGCCCAGGCGGATTGAATACCTGGACGATCATTCGAAGTCGATTGTCACCGAGAACGATTCGCCCGACCTCAATTTCCGCTATAGCGTCAATCCGTATCGGGGTTGTGCGCATGGCTGCAGTTACTGTTATGCGCGGCCCTTTCATGAGTATCTGGGATATAACGCGGGGCTGGACTTTGAAACGAAGATCATGGTCAAGCGGGATGCCCCAAGGCTGTTTCGCGACTTTCTGAGCCGCAGCGACTGGGAGCCCGAGCTAATCGCCTTCTCCGGCATCACCGACTGTTACCAGCCCGCCGAGCGTGAGTTTCAACTGACGCGACAATGTCTGATGGTGGCTTCCGAAGCAAATCAGCCGGTGGGGATCGTCACAAAAAATGCGCTCGTCGTGCGGGACCTGGATCTGCTGTCATCGATGGCACAGCGGTCACTGATCAATGTCAGTCTCTCGATCACAACCCTCGACCCGCAACTGGCGCGGGAGATGGAGCCGCGAACCA
>JAGQQP010000115.1 GCA_020426085.1 Planctomycetaceae bacterium
ACTGCCTGCAGACGCTGATAAAAAACTGAAGTTCGGCGAAGTTCCCGACTGGATTCACCCTGCAGACCGTAGCGCCTATCGCAAGCATCTGCTGGAATCAGCAGCGCTTCCGGAAGGGAGCAACCAGAGTCTGGACCACCGTATTATTCACTCCGATGGACAGACCCGCTGGGTTCGTCTGCATGCGAGACCCGTTTTCACTGGCAAAGGCGCGCGACGCAAGCCGACTCAGCTGATTGGCACACTGCTCGATATCACCAGTCAGCGAGAGTTTGAACAGTCACTGAAAGAAGCCCGCCTGATGGCCGAGGCCGCCAATGAATCCAAGAGCGCCTTCCTGGCAAACATGAGTCATGAAATACGCACACCAATGACTGCCATCATGGGCTACATCGATCTGATTGATGAATTAATCGACCACAAAATCGCGACCGCTTATCTGGGTACGGTGCGCCGGAACGGAGAATTCCTGCTGGATATCATCAACGATATTCTGGATCTTTCAAAGATTGAGGCAGGGAAACTGGATATCATCCGCGAACGATTTTCACCACATCAGCTTCTGGAAGATGTCTGCTCCATTATGGACGTCCGGGCGGTTGAGAATCGTCTGGAACTGGATATATTTTATGATGGTAAAATCCCCGCTGAGATCGAGTCTGACCCCAAGCGACTCAAACAGATTCTGATTAATCTGGTTGGAAATGCCATTAAATTTACAATGAAGGGAAGTGTCAAAATCTTTGTTTCCTGCAGCGATCAGCAGTTGCAGTTTGTCATTGTCGATACGGGAATCGGCATTACCACTCGCCAGCAGAAACGATTGTTCCGCCCTTTTTCACAGGGAGATCACACGGTCAATCGAGAGTTCGGCGGGACCGGCCTGGGACTGGCCATCAGCAAGCGTCTGGCAAATATGCTGGGGGGAGAAATCTATGTCGAAAGTGAGAAAGGCAAAGGGAGCAGATTCACCGTGACCATTGCCACGGGAGACATTTCCGGGGTAGAAATGATTCAACCTCTGGCCAGTACGGAAGCAAAAGAAGAACCGAAACAGAAAGAAGATATCGTACTCAATTGCCATGTTCTGGTGGTTGATGACCGCCGCGAGATTCGTTTTCTCAGTAAACGGTTCCTGACACTCGCTGGTGCAAAAGTGACCGAAGCTGTCGACGGAGAACAGGCTATAGCCATCGTAACTGAATCCATGCAGCAGGATCAGCCATTCGATCTGATCCTGCTCGACATGCAAATGCCAAAACTGGATGGATATGAGACTGCCAGACAACTCCGCAAAATGGGTTTTACTGCCCCCATCATTGCATTGACCGCCGATGCCATGCAGGGAGATATGAGCCGCTGTATCGCATCTGGCTGCAACGACTATTTAAGCAAACCGATCGACAAAAATCTTTTACTCCAGACGATCAAACGTTACATCGGTTCTGATGACGCCCCTGCATAACCGTCTCAATTTCAGTTCTCAGTTGGCCAGAACACGATTAAACCGACCTGCTGTCACTGACTGAAACGAATCAGATCAGGTAAAGAGTTCCTGAACCGCTTCGCCCTTTGCGTCCTTCGTTACATAAAAAGGACGTCCTTCAATGTCGAAGCCGGTTTTCGGGCTGATACCCATCGCCGTCATAATCGTGGCGTGCAGATTTTCAATAGAAACGGGATTTTCAATCGCCATCAGCGGTCGCTCGTCGGCTGTTTTTCCATAAACAAATCCACGTTTCATTCCCCCGCCGAACATTACGACACTCGTTCCACCGGTGAAATGGCGGTGCAGGCCATAATGCTTCATCTCTGCCACTTCATCTACTTTCTCGCGTGCCTGATCATTGGCATTCGAGCCAGGTTGTCCCTCCATCAGCGCATCCCGGCTGAATTCAGAGGCAATAATCACCAGCGTCCGGTCGAGCAACCCCCGTTCTTCGAGATCGAGAATCAGTTGAGTCACCGGCGCATCGATTTCCTTATGCATCCGGTCCACCGTAGTATGTCCCTCCGCATGGGTATCCCAGTGCAGAAAGGGAACATATTCTGTTGTGACTTCTACGAACCGGGCTCCCGATTCCACCAGTCGCCTCGCAAGCAGACAACCGCGTCCGAACCGGCCGGTGTCATATTTCTGGCGTTTCTCTTCCGGCTCTAATGTAATATCGAATGCATCCCGTTCTTTGGAACTGAGCAGCCGATAGGCTTTGTCCATCGAACGCAGCATCGATTCCTGATGATAGTCACTCATCAGGTCGCGCTGCGGACTTTGATCAATTAAACGACGATATAACTTGTTGCGGTTGACGAATCGTTCTCCCGTCATTCCCTGCGGAGGCCGAACCGAGCGGGCGGCTTCTTCAGGATAAGGAAGATTCAATGGTCCATATTCGCTGCCGAAGAAACCGGCAGTGGTAAACGCCTTGAGCTCTTCACTTTCGCCGACTCCTTCCAGACGTTGACCGATATTGATGAAGGCCGGCATCACGGGATTACGGGGACCAGCCACTCGTGCCATCCAGGCCCCCAGATGCGGAGCAGCCACGGTCTGCGGGGGCACATAACCGGTGTGCCAGTGATACTGATGGCGGGAATGTAGAATGCTGCCAAGATCGGGTTGTACTGCCGACCGGATCAAAGTCGCACGGTCCATCACCGAGGCTATGCCTTCCAACCCTTCGCAGATCTGCAGACCATCAACGGCAGTCGGAATCGCTGGAAAGGTGCTCAACATGTCAGCGACTTTGAGTCCCTTCTTGAACGGGAGGTAGCGTTTGGGATCGAACGTATCCGGTGCCGCCATCCCTCCACCCATCCAGAGCAGAATGCAGCTGTCCGCGGTCGCCTCTGGATGCTTCACAAGACCGGGTTCACTGGCCTGCAAAAGACGCGGCGTTCCGCTCATCAAAGCAGCTGCACCAGCTGCACTTAACCGTTTGAGAAAATCGCGGCGGACAATCTGTTCGGGAGCATCAGGATCGATTTCAAATGTCATCAGTCATTCTCACAGAGTTTTGAAAATAGTTCTCTGGTATCTAAATTATACATAATAACACAAATCAGCGTATCAGGAAAAACTCGGGCAGCATGCAGACCGACCATAGCAGATCTTCCACTTCCGCAGGCTCTGGTGTCTCGCCCAGCATCTGACCAACCAGTTCCGATTCTGCCGGTGTTGGTGAGCGTGATAAAGCAAATTGAAACAGGTATTCAGTCAGACATTTCGGGTCACCGTCTGCCTGCTCAATCAGTCGTTTCGCCCCGTTTGCAAAAGCTTCCGCCAGCGAAGCTTCATTGGAAAGATCGATCGCTTCCAGAGTCGTCAACTGGCTGGGACGCATTGAGACAATCTGCTCGCGCATCGGTCGTCCCAGAGACTTCATCAAAGCCGTGTTCTTCAGGAGCGATGCTCGAATCATAGGCCGTTTCCCCTCTGCAGCAACAGCGAGTAAACTTTTGGCCTGTGCATCCACTGCTGCGGTCCAGCTGCCCACCGGTTTCACGATCGTCACCGGATTCCATTTGCCTTTAATGCCTCCCAGTCGCCCTTCGCGTGTAGCAGGTGCATCAGGATTCCATTCCCACGTTTCATCGGAGACGAGTGAAATCTGCTCGCCGTTTTCCAGCTCCAGACGTGCTTCAAAAAAGAAGCCCGCCGGATTCGGACCTTTCCCACCGTTTTTCACGACAGCAGTAATATCATTTTTACCCGGTTTTAATAATGTATGCAGCGGGAGAGTTCGAACCTGTGACCAGTTCTCACCCCGATCAACTTCCCGTCGGTTGATAAACAGAATGTGTGAATTATCGCAGGTCAGAACGGCACCACCTCGTTTTACCGCAGAGGGGAGTTCGATGATTTTCCTGACGACAATGGTCTCGTCAGAGGGAGGTGTTTCTTTCGCAGAGTCACCCCAGATCCATTGTGCTGTGAGATCCAGCTCCGGTGCCCCTCCCTGCTCTACTTTTGTTCGGAAAACCGGAGCATCAAACTTGTCAGGAGCAGCACCGGTCAGCTGCCAGACGCCATCCAGAAACTGCTCTGCTGTCAATCGGCGGGAACGAGGTCCGCGGTAGACATAGTCAGAACTTTCGGTTCCTTCAACAATTTCTACTTGAGACTGATACGCCTCCGATGTGGCAATCAGTTCCAGCATCTGTTTCAAATCGTACTTGTGATCAGTTAAAGCAACAGCCAGATAGTCCAGCAGATCTTCATTCCAGGGCTTAGTCTGCATCACATCCAGCGGATGCACAATTCCCCGTCCCATCAGACGATGCCAGAGTCGATTCACAATCGTCCGGGTAAAACGACCATTTTCGGGATGTGTCATCAACGCTGCCAGCTGCTGCAGGCGGGCTTCACGTGGGGCACTCGCATCAATGGTTCCAATCTCCGGAAACAACCAGCTTGCCTGCGCTGTCTTGCCGATCGGTTTATCGCAGCGGTGAATTTCCAGTTCACGTTCCGAGTAGATCGCTGCCAGTCCATACGATTCATCCAGGGTCCAGCGGTCAATAAAGCTGTCATGACAGGAAGCACACTTCAGATTGATTCCCAGAAACGCCTGCCCCAGGCTTTGTGCAAATTGAATCTCAACCGTCTGGCCGGCGGACACATTCCCCCGCCATTTGATCCCGTCAATAAAACCGCGACTCGCATCTGAAGGCGGCGCAATTAATTCCCGGGTCAACTGATCGAATGGTTTGTTATATAACAGCGATTCGTATAACCAACCGGAAACCTGTTTTCGTCCGCCGGTAATGAAGCCGGTCCCACTGTAATCATTCCGCAACAGATCATTGAAAAACGACAACCAGTGATCGGCGTAAGCAGTATCATCCGCGAGTAGCTCTCTGATTTTCAGCGTTCGTTTCTCGGGGCATGGATCAGCCAGAAATGTTGCCAGTTCTTCTGGAGAAGGTAACAGCCCCACCAGATCGAGATGCACCCGTCGCAGGAAGGTCGCATCATCAATGGGACCGGGGCGCGGTATTTTATGCTGAGACAGATATTGATCAATCAACCGGTCAATTGGATGAGTGCGGCAGTCTTCGGCCGGAGGAAGAGCGGGACGACGCGGTTTCAAGGGTGGTTCGTAGGCGACTACACCAAATGAAAAACCAGCTTCCCAGGGAAGATCATCCGAGATCCACTGTTTGAGTATCGCCACTTCTTTCGCAGAGAGACGTGGCTTGCCTTTGGGAGGCATCTGCATTTCAGGATCGCTGGAAGTGACCAGCTCCAGTACATAAGAAGCCTTGGCATCCTTCGGATCCACGAAGCCGGATTCCAGCCACAGTTCGCGCGTGTTGAGTGAGAACGAACCCTTTGCCTCGCGGCCTCCGTGACAGCTAGTACAGTGCTTCTTCAGAATCGGTACCACTTCATGGGCAAAGTCAATCGGGGCGGCCTGAACGGGTGACATCATGTCAACCAGAAAAACGACCAACATGGGAAATAGGTAGCGTGATTTCATCGGGCGAGTCTGTTTCAGATTTATGAACGAGGTTATGCACAACTTTTCGGTGAGACATAAATGATATCACATATCAACCAGTAATCGCAATTTGCTTTTCGGTGTTCTCTTTAGAGATTCAGACTGCTGTCAGACCAGCATGATCGATCAGCAACCTCTCCCCTGGTCGCCTTTGATACGATGCCCCGGAATTCTGCTTCGAATTGAATCTGATATCAAACCCACCGTCTAAAGAACATTGTACATGTGCAGACAAATTTCCGTGTCTTGCGGACTGTGGAACCTGAAAATAATTCGCCGTAAATGCCTCAGATTTGGCACAGCAAATGCGAAACTGCGTGGTCTCGCCAATCTGATTTACTGGCTCTATTTTCCCTTTACTTGATTCAGGACCACCCCATGTTGAAACTGCAAGAAGCGACGCTCCCACATGATTTTCTCAGCCGCCGAATTGAAAATTCCATTCATCAGATTGGCTATCCTCAGCTGAAAAAAGTTCGCTGCGAATCAAACGGATCCACCCTGACCCTCAAGGGGGAACTGAACTCCTATTATCAGATGCAACTGGCTCTGAAAATTGCAGTCAAAGAGCCATGGATCGAAAGAGTGGATAATCACATCAGGATCGTTCCCGATTGTCAGGACTTGAACCTGGTTTACTGACCGCTGTGAATCAGAAGAATGCGATGATTCAGAAAGCCACATGCAGCGATCAATCCGGCCGGAACGGGTCCGAGAGGTCCTGCAGGTTACCTTGAAAAGGTTCGCCTGCCAAAACCTGCCACTGTTGCATCTGTTCGGGAGTGAGTAACTTCAGGATCTGCTGGAGTTCTTCCTCGTTCACTTCCTGTCCGGGTCCGCGGGGAGGTCGCATTGATCGTCGATTGTGGGGAGGCTCACCGCGCGGCCTGGATCGCTCCGGGTCACGATCTTTCACTGTATGCGGATCAGCTTCACCGGGTTTCTCATCTGGTCTCAGGCGGCGTACTTTCTGATGAAGACGAAATTCGGCTTCAATCGCCCGCATCGCCACACGTTGCTCATTCGTCAGCTGCAACGACTGAATGATTTCTGTTTCATGTAATGCTCTTGTTCCCTGAAATTGTAAAGAGAGCTGTTTCAGGCGTTTCAGTTGTGACGCTGTCAAAATCTGTTCGACACCACGCTTCGTCGCTTTGGCATCTGCAAACATCCGATCACGAATGGCATAAGCTGCCTGTCCACTATGTTGTGTCAGCTTATTCTCTAACTGTTTTACGCCCCCCTGCATCTGATTCTGGCGCCAGTCGATCAATTCGGTCAGTTTCTGTTTTTGATCAGCAGACAGCCCCAGATCTGTCTGCACATCCGGCTGAAGCAGATACTGTGTTTCACGATCAGACTGCAATGCAATCAGATCTGACAGGCTCTGTTCAATTCGATCTCGGGTTGCTCTCAGCTTTGACTGCGCTGCTGGATTTTCCTGCTGTTCTTCGATCATCGCTTCATAATGTGCCAGTGCCGACTCAAGCAGTTTCTTCCGCAGACTTTCGTCGAAGGGATTATGCGACAATTCTATTTCCGCCAGAGTCAGCATGTCATCTGCCGCCCGCTGAGCGAGAGCCAGTCGTTCCTCCGCTTCCGTTGCCCGCTGCTGCTCCCTGTCCAGAGCAAGTCGCGTATTTTGTTCCTCACGGGAAATCGCCGCCATGGAAATAGAAAGTCCGATGATACCCAGCAACAGAATAATGAACGAAGAAACGATCACCGAAGGATGCCGTCGCAACCATTTGCGGGCACGGTCAACCAGAGTCGGTCGGCGTGCCAAAATCGGCCGTTCATCCAGAAAACGATGCAGATCATCGGCCAGTTCCGCCGCTGACTGATAGCGTTCCCCTGGCGATTTTGACAATGCTTTCATCACAATCGTTTCCAGTTCCACTGGAATCAACCGGTTTATCTCACGCAACGGACGTGGCTCGTCGTACAGAATATTATGCAGCAGCTGTTGTCGGTCACTGGCAGAATAAATGGGCTGCAGGCAGAGCAGTTCGTAGAGAGTCGCTCCCAGCGAATAGATGTCGGTTCGCTGATCGATCAAAGTCCGCTTGCCGCTCAACTGTTCGGGGCTCATATACCGCAGCGTTCCAACCAGGTCTCCCGTTCGGGTCACACTGGAACCGGCGGTCACCTGGGCCAGACCGAAATCGGTAATCCAGGCATTCCCTTTCACATCAACCAGCAGGTTTGCCGGCTTGATATCCCGGTGAACGACTCCCGATTCATGAGCATAATCTAATGCTTCGGCAACCTGCGCAATGATCCGTGCAATCGTCTGATACCAGACGCGGGCTTTGCGATGATCCGTATGCGTTACCGATTCTGTCACTGAAGAACGAACCTGGGAACCGGATTTCTCAGCAGAAAACTCTTCAGCCTGATCATCGACGAAGTGCGCAGTAAACTGATGCCCGCTCAGTTCCGCTCTCTGCCTCAAAATCCATTCCGCCAGCGACTCCCCGTTGATCAGCTGCATGGCGTAATAATGCATGCCCCGCTCACAACCCACCGCATGCACGGGTACAATATTCGTATGATGCAGATTCGCAGCAGCCTGCGATTCAATCTGAAACCGTTGTCGCTGACATTCATCCAGTGAAGCAGCAAAGGGGAGCACTTTCAATGCCACCCGTCTTCCCAGCGAGAGCTGAACCGCTTCATATACGGTCGCCATCCCCCCGTGGCCAATTTCACGAATGATCTTAAAATCTCCCAGCGGTTGAGACATCATCTCGGAAATGCGTGGAGTCAGATGCTGTGACAGGGAATGTGCCAGATCAATCCCGTCCAGACACTCTTCGACGACTTCAGATAACTCGGGGTAGCGTTCAATGTAACTCTGTTTGTCAGGTGTGCGTCCGGCTTCAAGCACCGCCAGATATTCACGCGAAATTTCAATCACCCGTGGGTCTTCGCTCTCATCCCTGCGAAATACAAAGGTGTTGACCAGACTGTCTTCATAATCAGACACTATTTCCCCTCCGAATTCGCACCCGTTTTGGCAAACTCTTTCTTGAGTCTGCTTAAGCCACGTAACCACAGCTTCTCCACGGAATCCACCGTTTTCTCCATGCGTTCTGCGATCTTGGGAAAGGTTAATCCTTCCAGATGTCGCAGGATCAATACGCTCTGATAATCTTCGGGCAGACGCGCCAGGGCTTCTGAAACAAGCCGGGTCTGCTCCACGCGAACCACCTGCTGACTGGGTGACGTCCCCGGATCGACCAGCATGCCTCCCAGCGAAACCGCAGAGTGGTCCAGGCTCGCAGCGACCTGTTGTTCCAGTCTCGGGTCTCGCGCCTGCGTACCAAAATACCGCCTGACTGTGTTGGCAATCGTATGTGTCAGAATCGAGCGAATCCACTGATTGAATTGAGGTTCCAGCGTCCCCTGAAAATCAGGGAAGCTTTTATGCGCTTCGAGAAAGACTTCCTGAATGATGTCGGACACATCCAGCTTCGTCTGTAAACGCCGCCCCACTTCGACACGTGCCAGAACCTTCAGATAAGAACGCTGAAGCGACAATATTTTTCCCAGCGCCTTCTCATCACCGGCCCGGGCACGGGCAAGCAAATCCAGCATGGAGTTCGTACCGTGTTCATTATCTGGATCTGCAAGCATGTGGGAAGAGATCATTTTCTGAATACTTTGGTTACTCGGTTTGTTTGATCAGGTATCAGGTTGAACCGCATCACTCTCTGTTATTAGTAACGCGGAAATCACAGAAACCGCCGCCTTTTTTGGTCAATCTGAAATAATTATACAAATTGAGCGGCGGTATTGAGGGAATTTTCGTTACTGAAACTCCAGGCAAACCCGATTAGAACTCTCTGACAGAGCATTGACGAGGATTCCATGCGACCGATTTTTCAACGAAATCTATACTATCTTATTACTTTCACGCTCCTTACAGCATCTGTATCTGCACAGTCTCCCGGTTCGGGTCCGCCTCAACCGGGCGAAAATCCGGAGCGGTCTCGGGACTTTCCCCCGTTCGGGCCCGGTCCCGGTGGTCAGCGTGGGGGCCCGGGAAGCGAAGAACAGAAACTGGTCAAACAGTTCGATCAGGATCAGGATGGCGTTTTGAATAATGCCGAACGTCAGACAGCACGCCAGTACCTCAAAGAGAATCCTGCCCAGCGCCGCGGTCCTGGTGGACCGGGAGGCCCGGGTGGTTTCGGCCCC
>JAGQQP010000116.1 GCA_020426085.1 Planctomycetaceae bacterium
GGCTCACTCGGATGACCCACTCTGGCAGCCCGGAGGAAAAGCTCCGAAAAAACAACCCGCGCCCGGTGATGGAAAATCACGATTCTAGTCATTCGTTCCCTGTAATCCAGATTGCCCCAGAAACAGACTGAATTCTCAGTCTGTTTTTTTATGGAATGGCTTTAATTTCCAGGTACACATCAATTCTGCTGTTTTTTACTTCGTACCTGTTACTTCGACAACGTAATACATTCAGTAGAAACAGAGCAACCCGAATCATTCTTGGATGTTTAACCAATATCTTTTAAGGAGACAGGAAGATGTGTTACACCATTGATCAGGTGGAAGAACCAGAGCAGTGCTCAAATTCAAAAGGAAATGCTTCAAACTAACTTTAATTAGTTAAGCGCAGACAGGAATTTTCTCGGTATACTGCCGGGAAACAGCATCAGGGAAAGGTAAAGCTGCTGACATTGACGGTTGCGGTCCGATTGGTATTGCAATCGTAATACGCAACAGACGAAGCAGACACATTAAAGAAAGTAACACCAAACAGAGAGCTGCAATAGCCCTGCACTGGTACAGTAACCTGAGCCAGGACAGCAGGGAACCCCCCGCCTGCCCCGCCAGTTAGAGTTGCCTCCGAGACATTGGTTGCTGCGACATCGACAAACACACCATAACCCGTTGAAGTCTGATTGGTAATCGTATTACGGAAATCAACCTCTACTGTGACTCCATAGTATCCCCATGCATCCCCCACACTCCCCGGATAAGGAGAGGGATATCCAGAGGGACCTAATTGATTCGTCGAGACTCCAAAGTGAAGAAAATCATTCTCGGTAAATGAATCACCTTTAAAATTGATCCGGAATGATTGCGCTTCTGTCGCTGTATACAAATCTTCGAATGTAAAACTGATATCACCATTCGGATTAGGGTCATTCCAGTCGGGAACCCCAGGGTTAGTAGGTTCCGTATCTACTCCGTTAAGATTAAATGGAGTCGTTATTAACACCTGAGGTGGCAAACCAGTATTAAAAAAAGCGTATGCACCTGCAGGCCCTTTCACCTGGTCTGGAAGGATAAATTTAACGGAATCAATGGCAAGATTTGTTCCTGCATCAAAACTTAACAGGATCGAATTGGGATCGATGGAACCGCCACCGCCGCCAGCGCTTGAGTCCGTAATCCTGATGGTGACGTCACCAGCTGCACAGCTGACGTCAGCATTTCCGTTGAATGTAACTGGGGACGTTGTCGTATCGATCGCTCCAAATACAAAATTTCCGGTATTCGAGGCATTCGCATTGGGATTACCAGCGCTCACAGTACCTAAATTGGTTTGTGGTGTGTATACATCGCCAAGAATGGGATTAGATGCTGTGTAAGCGACACCAACATTTCGAGGTATATCAGTCGGACCACTTCCACTGACGCCCCAGTCTCTTGCAGCAGCCAGTGCTGCGGAATCCATCGCATTGTTGATTTCCACCTGTGCCTGCCACAGAGTGGCGACTTCCAGCACAACACAGAAAAACACCATCAGAAACGATCCCCAGAGAATTAACCACAGGATCGCAATTCCGCGACGGTTCTCCTGAAATTTATTATTCGAATGAATTCGCATCATGAGTCTGAAATCAGTCTAATCAAATTACATCAAAAACTATTTGGCAATTTGTGGCAATCAGAGTTCGTAAAGATAGGTTGTCGACTCTTCCACAACAAAATCAGCGACGGAAAATCCGAAGGATGACAGAAAGTCTGGAATGTTATCCCCCAGCCTGACACAGACGGTAGTCCGAACCGAATCAGTTACAGAAGCTCCAGTCACATTCGGCAAAGCCGTAGCAGGGGGATTACAGTTACAATTGGCTGCAGCAGGATCGGGATCGGCAATGGTCTCCTCAACTCCCCCGGTATAGACGTTGTGCTCCAGAATGACACGACAGCTTCCCTGTGGTAACCCTCCCACCCGTAAAACATTGTCGATCGTCGATTTGAGCGAGCCGGTATTTAATGTATCAATGTTTGCCTCTGAAGTTTCCGAAGCAATCTTCGCTGCATAGCGGCTGGCATATGCGGTCTGTTCGATCGCAACATAAATCAGGGAAATCTGCACGACCGCCAGCATAATGATCAGAAACGCGGGCATTGTCAGGATTAATTCCAGTACAACAACCCCGGAGCGGGTTGCGATCGTTCTCTCAATCGGTTGCCTGTTTATCTGCACAGTCAGATCCCATTTTCTGTTGCGAGTCAAATCTTGTATGATTTTCAGCAAACTAATTGCTGCAATACCAGTTTGGCAAGCAATTTGCGTTCCCTAGATCCCTGTCACCTGAGTTACGGCCAGAAACTGCAGAGATTCAGGCTGACATCTGTATTTCCAGCTCTGTTGATGAACTGAAAATCTCAAAATCAGCAAATCGGCCCCGGGCAACGATAACCTTACTTAGCATGTGTGAAGCAAATGTCTCCATTTGTTAACACACGCGTGATTCGAAGTACGTAACATGCAAATAAGCCGGCCACAGTCCTTGTCGAACTGCAGGAACAGACGGTTTACCAGCAAAGCTGGAAACGGGGGGCGTTCAGGTTCAGTTCTCCTGGAGTTCATCCTGGCGTTTCCCATTATACTGATCATCACCCTGGCAGTGATTCAATTCGGATTTTTTGCGCTGCTGCAACAGACAGTCACGATCGCCACGATAGAAGGTTCACGCAAAGCAGCTCAGGTAGGCTCGACCACCAATTCCGTGGGAAACTTAATTCAACAGTACGTTGCCCTGAACTCACTGAACCTGGTAGTAACCTCACCGGCGACATCAGGAGCAGGAAATGTTTTAGTCACCATTGAAACGGGCCCTGCTCCCGTCACCACAGTCACGATTGGTAACAGCGATATCCCCTGTACGCCAGTCGGTCCCGATCCTGGTACAGGGGAAGTGAAGGTTACAGTTTGTACGAATTTAACCGATACGAACGGTACGTCCCCCATCCCCAACCTCTTATCTTCATTTGGTTTCACGCTTTCGGGAAAACAGCTTGAAATCAGCGCTATGACCGGATTAGAGTAACAGCTGTCTGGTTATCTCTTTCACACCTCATTGAGTTCTCTACTGACCTCGGCAATCAGTCAGAACGGCAAGTTTCCCTGCATATGAACGAAATTGCGACAGGAATGTTCATCTGGCTGCTGAAGATACTCGGAGCGTATCTCGGAATACTGATCGTACTGACTCTCGTTGTTTCACGCTGGAAAAAAAAGTCATCCCAGGAAACAGAAGAGATTGCCGACCAGAAGAAGCAGCAGAAAAAACACTGAACTTCAGTAATTTCTCTACTGAGCAAACAGCAGTGGAATCTGTTTCTGTGTCTGGTTACTGGTCTGTGCAGGTTGAGGCCAGCGTCCGGTGGCATTACCAGCCGGTCTGCCCCGCATCACATTATTGAGAAATGTCTTCAGAGAACCGTCCAGGAGCGGGTTCGATTTGATATCTACGATCGGACTGGAAGTCGTCCCCCGCAGCTCAACCCGGATCCAGCCACTGGTGGCGTGTCCGATCAACTGGGTGATCGCCGGCAGAGGCAACTGGCGGCGGGTGAGCTGAGAAAACAGATCCACTTTTAACCGGCCGTCAAAATGCGCTTCTCCCGCCTGTCCATACAGACTGATCGCGTTTCCTTTAAGCTCGATATACTTCAGATGAAAGGTCTCATTGGAAACCGTAAAATCGCAGAAAGCAGAATCAAAGGCTGTTTTATCGGGCTGTGCCAGACGTACCACTTTGAAAATCTGGGCAATGGGCGGTAATTCATAAATGGCAGCAGGACTGATCTGTAACTGCCCCTGTCCTTTCAGATCTGACTTACTGGAACCACGTCCCCAGAGCTGAATCCAGCCATTCATTACTCCGCGCAACTGGGACTGCCCCGGCATATACCGTGCTGCATACTCTTCCAGCAACCCGCGATTCAGTTCGATCTGCATATTATAGGTAGGGATCGCCGTCAATTCGATATCCCCCATGCAGGTCAAGATACCGCGAATGGCCTTGGCAGTAATCGGCTGCATGGAATTAAGCTGAGGCAGACTGACCGACTGGAACTGTTCACGCTGGATTTGTCTTGAACCGACTGTTAATCGTTGATCATGAATTTCAAATGGTCCTTTGATTTCTGTCAGATGGTAATCCAGAATCACAGCCGAATCTAAATCCAGGTTTCCTTTTAAATGGAGATGACTTCCGTCCCAGGTCCCTTCTGAATGAACCTTACCGTAAACTTTAGTAATATCCACACCGGTGGTCAGCGTGTTTTCAGCGAGATACGAATTCATATCCCAGTATGCGGTGATGGCCGTTCCCGGCTGTTGCGAGCCTCGAAATTCGATCTTGCCGTTCGCAGAAATCGGCCGCTGGATATTGAGCGTATTTAACGCCGATGCCATTGCCTGCGGCAATGCTTTCTGAAAGGCGCGATCCGTGGAGAGATCATCAATGGTCATATTGTCCAGTTGAACCCACCAGTCTCCACGTGTAGTGACTCCGGCAAATGCCTGCCCAATGCGGATTTTTGTCTCATCGTGATTCCCGGAAATACCAGACATGCGAACTTCGTTGACACCGGTTTCCGGGTTGACCCGATAACTCCCATGCGCTTCCAGATTATCCAGAGGGTAAGGAAAGCCTTTCAGGCTCATGCTGCCATCATACCAGTCTACGCGAGGAATACTGACCTGCACTGGTTTGCCACGCTCCCAGACGATATGCGTATCCAGACCGAGCTTTCCGGTAGGAGAGAATTCTTTCCAGAGATCCTGCAACGAATCAGGTAATGCCAGTTTGAGACTGGAATCGCAGGATGCATTTTCAGCTGAGACTTTCAAATCCAGCTTGCCGTCATTGGCAAAACGGGCATAAGAACCATCAGCAGTCAGACTTGCACTCCCATGCATGCCTTGCAGTTGCTCAAACCGGGTCACCCCCGTTTTACTGAAATACGAGACACGCCCTTTGAGATCACTGATTCGATAGGGAAAATCCTGAAACTGTAATGATCCATGATCCATTTCTGCCAGGAAGTTCAAATGAATCGGCTGATCTAACAATGGTTCACGAGTGAGTCTGAGAGTGGCATCTGCAGTCCCCTGCAGATCAATCTGATCCAGTACATTTCTGACAGCTTCCGGAGAGGCGGCCCGCAGCGCCGCATCAATCGTCACCTGTTTGACCTGGACCCAGACCTCAATCTCAGAAGCAGGTCCCGGATGCCTGACGTGGCCTTTTGCTACGACACGCCTCTGACCAGCAGTCCCGTCAAATTCCAGTTCCAGTTTATCTCCCTCTGTCTGTTTCATCTGACCTTTAATATGCGAAACACGATAAGGGAAATGTACCGGAATCACTTCAGCGTCATAGGTCGAAACGTTAAGGTTCTGAATCTGCCACTTGCCCGTGCCGGGATGATTCAAATCGACTTCCAGATCCACATTGCCGCTGGGGCGCAACGTATCGAAAGTACGGGCCAGACCGCCGGACAATCGGCTCCGCAAACGTTCATCGACGGGCAGCTTTCGCGCCTGAAAGGAAAAAGAACTCTTATATTTGAGTGGCCCGTGAACGACCGCATACTCTGAAAAGCGATGCGTCCCTTCCAGTTCAAAACTGGTTTCTCCATTGAAGGCCTGTAAATTCTGAATCTCCAGTCTCTGATTATTCACCAGAATTTTTCCGGCGATGTTACGCAGTGGAAATGGTAATATGGGATGCTTCAGCTTCCCTTCACGCAAATGTGTCAAGACCTGAAACTGGGGGGGCTCGTTCTGACTGCTGCGCGAGAGACTGAATTGAATATCCATCTGGGCACTCACTCCCAGGTCATACATTCCGGTGGCAGGATCGGGATTCAATTGTAGAGACGGCAATGCTGTTTTTAGCTGCGCTATCAGTTCCGGAGAAATTCCCGTTGCCATACGCACCAGATTCGGTCCGAACTCAAGTTGACTCCACGTGCCTGTAATCGACCCCAGTTTGGAATTGATATCCCAGTAACCCGAGATCTCCAGTTTGCCTGCCTGGGGAATTGATGTGTGGCCCTCAATTTCATAGCGGCTGGTTCCAGAAGGGATCAGACGTAGATCCAGATTCTGAAATGTCATTGCCGTGGGAATTCCCTGCGCTCCCCGTTCAAATTTCAATGACAGACTGCCCCGCTCAATCACCAGTTCAGGCAACGGATTATCATTTTTGACCGGCTCCGGCAGTCCTTCCCAGTTCCAGGTCCCGTCTGCCATACGGACCAGCACGAGTTGGGGACGATTCAGTACGACTTTCTGAACGTCGATGATCTGATGCCGCGCGATCTTTTCCTGGTTTAAAGTCACGATGACCTCGGGTAAGTCAATGATCGTATCAGGATGATTGATCACATTCACCCGGCAGCCTTCAATCCGCACACGACGCCGAAAATCAAACTGGGCCCGATCCATGTCGAGCATCAGCCCCGGAATATGATTCGTAATCTTATCCAGGATGGCCGCTTTCAACATTTCATCACTGCGCATCCACCAATAATACCCGTAGCCTCCGCCGGTAAGGACCAGCGAAATCAGGATTAATAGACACCATTGAAATGTTTTACGAACAACCATAGTTTTACTTAACCGATTGAGATCTCATTCAGATCACGGATGGATTTCTTTCTTTTGAAACCGGGAAATATACAACTGGCAAATACCAACGGCTGACAGAATATACAGACTGTATTCCGCCGGCAGTCGATACCGCAGCGAACTGACAAACACCAGATGAATCAGCGAAAAATACAGGATCGGTCCTGCCGTAATCAGCAACAGCAGACATTGATCACGGGAAACCCAGGCACCATACACGGCAAACACCATCACGGGAACAAATACTACTGAAACCGCAAGCATCATCCACCACGACTGGAACTGGGCAGCATTAGGCCACGGCTTCCAGTATCGCAGCAGTTTCGCAACCATTAACTGCAGTACATGCCCTGGATGCTGCTTCGCATACGCGACCGCCCGTTGTGTGTAGTGTTGATTCATTTCGTATTCGGTCATGGAATCCAACACATGTTCCTGATCAAAAAAAGTCATGTCACTGTCACCGGTTGCTCCCGGATTCAAACCATCATACAGGCTCGGCCCCGCCCAGAGCGTGGTCGGAACAAAATGTCCTGTCACCTGATAATTTCTTACAACCCAGGGCAACAGCATCAAAGTAAATCCTGCCAGCAGTATCAGTGATCTCTGCACCGCTGCCTTGCGATGCCCCTTCGCACTGAAAATATAAAACGCGACAACCAGGGGAACGACCAGCAACCAGCTGGGTCTCACATAATAAGCCAGCGCCAGCGATACACCCGCCAGCAGTGACCAGACAATTCCCCTGTTCCGATCCGTTTTCTCCCATTTGATTTTTGTTAATTTGACAAGCACCCATAATGAAATCAGCATCGCGAGTGCAAATACGGTCTCACTTAAGATCAAGACACTGAAGCCCGCCATCACCGGAGAGACCCCTGTCAGCCCTGCTGCCAGCACCCCCACCGTTTCATTCACCAGTTCCGTTCCCAGTAAATAAACGACAAAACAGGTCATCACTCCCAGCAATGCCAGCACCAGTCGCACCCGCGCATGCGATTCACCGACCACCGACATTGCCCCAGCGAGAACCAGAGGAAAACCGGGCATTCGCAGTACACGTCTTGGTGGCGTGTAAATCGAATAGGGTTCCCCCTGTTTGATCGTCTGAGCCAGCTTCCAGTAACCCTCCGCATCTCCTTCGATCACATAGGTTCGTCCAGGCTGGCGCTCCAGTTGGCGCTGCAAGTACACCGCCACGCCGCACCTGAGAAGTGCAGATGTCAATAAAACCAACAATAATAAATACTTAAGCCGTTTAGACTGCGGCATATTTTTCCCTGCCACTTTTGAAATGTGGGAATAGTACGACTACTCGACTATCAGGGTCAATTCCAATATAGCTGCCCCTGATTCGCAGGTATAAATCATCTCCGATTTGAGGTCGGTATTTCCCAAATAGTCAACATCGCTACTGAACAAACTACGTAATGACAGGAATCGATAAATCGGAATCAGTCTCATCCAACCCACCCATCTTGACACAAACTCGATGATCGATTAGTCTCCCGCTCCTCTCTCTCAAGACGCATCTCCTCCATACTCATCTCACTCTTTTCACGAAGCCCCTTTTCAGGCTGAGGGAAACTATGCGCTATTTCAAATTTTCAGTTCTCTCTGGTATTGCCCTGTTCGCTGTCGCCATGTTTTTTCTTTCCCGTTCGATTGATGGCTTTCTGGGTGTCAACAACAACTCAGAGCAGGTCGCGAATGAACCTGAGCTGGAATTATCATTATCAGAACCTGGCGAGTTTCCCGATTTAAACCTGGATTTCCCGGCAGGAGAGTCTGAGAGCTCAGAAAAAGCAGAAGCAGACTCTGATTCTCCCATCAGCCAGACATCAGGTAAATTGACAGCTCCCAAAGCACCGGGACAGATTTCAGGAAAATCAAAAGCTCGACTGTTTACCGCAAGCTCAAATCAGACAGGGGCAGTCCCCGAACTGAATCTTCTCTTTCTCGCACAAACTACCAGAGAACAGCGTACGACATTACTGGAAGAACTGATTCGCCTGGATGCAGAACTGGTAAGCCAAGTAATAATCGCAGCCGGGATTCAGCAGGAACAGCCATCCAGCGGGCGTCAGATGGTACAGCAAATTTCGCATTCCGGCGGTACGACAAGACAGACCATTTCAGCAGGATACGCACGCAGTCAAAATCCAACCTTACGAGATTCGTTCCTGGTACAGCAACAACAGCCAACTCAAATCGTGGCATCCTATCGTGGAATAACGGTTAAGTTACCTGGCACTGCCCTGGAAAATGGTCAACTGCATCAGAAAATTAAAGTCGTCCCCATCAATACCAATACGCTGATGCCAGCCACTGTCTTAAGTCAGAATCTGGTTGCCCTCGATCTGCCTCCTCAACTTTCTCGAGCCTCCAATAGTCAGTCAGTGACTGCAGTCAAACTGTCTGAACTAGGGGAATTTCAGCCGGCAGAAATCGTGAAGCTGACAGGTGCAGGCCTGGTAATCGGCTTGAATGGTACGGGTGACCGAAATATCTCCGCAGAAGCAATCCGGGCGCTCAAGTCTTCCATGCAGGCTATGAACATTGATCAGCGCAATATTAAAACACCAATTCAGGCCGGGAATCTGGCTAATGTTTCGATCGTCGTTTATATCCCCAACCAGGGAGTGGCCCGTGGAAAACAGTTGGAATGTTTCATTACCGCTGCCAGCCCGAACGTTGACTTGACCGGCGGGTACCTGTTGCCAACAACGCTGAATATTTCCGGCTCCCCAAACTCAAAAGCAGACGCGATGGTAATGGGCTCCGTTCAGACCGATCAGAGCAAACAGAAATCCCAGGCCATGATTGCCAGAGGCGCGCAACTCCTGGCCGATGTCCATCCCCGTCTGGTTTCAGGTCAGGGTATTCCCCATCTCAAATTCTTTTTGAATGCAGATGCACATGCTCCTCAAATCAGCACTCTCATCACGCGCCAGATCAATCAGTTTCTCCAGGCGGAAAAACATCTGAATTCCAAAGCCATGCTGCAATCTTCCAGCTTGATCAT
>JAGQQP010000117.1 GCA_020426085.1 Planctomycetaceae bacterium
CTGATCGTCCCCTCCGGCGTGACTTCCGCCACACTGTCATCTTTGGATTCAAAACGCGTCAGACAGGTGACATCCTCTCGGGTGCCATCCGACCAGACGGCGATCGCTTTCAGCGGAACGGATTCCCCCTTCTCAGAAAATACCACCTGCTGCGGCGTCACTTCCAGACGAACAAATCGAGGCGAGGTTTTATCGATCGTCTGCGCACCGGCGCTGATCCACCTACGCAACAGACTCTGCTCCCAGCCACCGGGCGGCAGCCGCAAGCCCCCTTCGTGTTCGTCTTCTGAGGTCGGCTTATTCAATACCAGACTCTGTTCCGGATGCTCTTTATCAATTCGTTTCAGCAGGTTATCGTGATCGAGTTTGAAGTCGTAGCCAAACATCGACAGCTGAAAACCACCACGTCCCTGAAACGAACCATGACAGTTCCGGCTGTTACATCCCAGTCGTCCCAGCAATGGGATGACATGCTGCTGGAAATTAGGTGTAACTTTTTCACCGGCGGCGATTCGCTCCTGAATTGGTGGCAGAACGGCTTTCAACGGAATGGAATCAGAATCTGAAAATAAAGAGGGAACGGTCGAAGCATCAGTCTTGGCATCTGAAAATACATTCGTTTTTTCCAGCTTGCTCTTGATCTGTTGAAGCGCGGAAGCTGGCAGGCTCGTAAATTTTAACTCCAGACCTTTCAGTTGAGTCAGATCTGATAACGCTTCCACTGCAATGGGCTCTATTTTCGTCCGATTCAGGGCCAGGTACTCAAGGCTCTTTAATGATTTTAGTGATGACAACTGAGATCCAGTAATTTCCGTCCGCGCGAGATAGAGAATTTTCAGGTTTTTGAGTGACGACAGCAATTTCAAACCGGCATCACTCACCTTAGTTCCGGACAGAAACAGAATTTCCAGATTTTCCAGATCTGCCAGCGCCTGCATTCCCTGGTCGGTGATATTCAGATCTCGTAAGGAAAGCACTCTGAGTTGCTTCAGGGAAGACAGCTGTCGCAAACCGGCATCAGTGACTTTCGTATCGTCCAGATAGAGCCGCTCCAGTTTGTTGAGCTTCTGTAGACAACTCAATCCCGCATCACTGACCGCTGACTCGGAGAGCATCAGGGTATCAAGGTTGGTCAGTTCTCGAATATGCTGGAGTGCTTCATCACCGATGTGAGGACAAACCAGCGCCAGATAGTCGAGTTGCGGGAACTGTTCCAGATGGGCCAACGCTTCCAAAGTCACGTGGGGCTTGCTCAAGCGAACCAGACGAACGCTGCCATCTTTATTCGTCTGCAAGTTGGTCCAGAAACGACGTAAACCTTCCACTGCCAGTTGTTCGGGAGTTTTGGCTGCAACAGGAGGTTCGATCTCCGCCGCGTGCAACGATTGCGCGAAAAACGATACCAGCAAGACCAGGATGAACCGCAGTCGGACCTGCATCTCTCACCTCTTCGAAAATCAATTCCAACTGGTAAATGATTGAGCCAATCACATAAACACACCTTAATACGTCAAGGCTGTCTAAGCAATGTTAATTAAATGACTAGTTAGCTGATTTCAGAGATTTTGGTAAGACGTTCAGGGAAACCGAACTGTTTATTGTGCTGTCCAACCCCCGTCTATGGTCCAGCAGACCCCCGTGATTGACTTCGCCTGGTCAGAACACAGATAAGAGACCATCGCAGCGACTTCTTCAGGCTCGATCATCTTTCCAGTGGCAGACGCTTTCAGAAAGACTTCACTTTCGACCTGTTCTAAACTGATCCCCAGCGTCTCCGCCTGCGCGGCGATCTGTTGTTCGACCAGCGGCGTCCTCACATACGCAGGGCAAATCACATTCGCGGTGATCTGAAACGGCCCCCCTTCCAGAGCCGTCGATTTTGTCAGGCCGACCAGTCCATGCTTCGCCGCGATATACCCCACTTTATTGAGAGACGCTATCTGGGAATGAATCGACCCCATATTAATGATGCGCCCCCAACCCTGCTGCTTCATTTTCGGAAGGACATATTTTGTTAACAGAAACGGCGCGGTCAGCATGACCTTCAGCATGTTCTCCCATACGGTTTCCGGAAAGTCTTCCAACTGTGATACATGCTGGAAACCCGCATTATTGACCAAAATATCAATCACTTCAAACTCGTTCAAAGCCTGTTCGACCAGATACTGACAATCAGACTGTTTTGAGAGATCCGTAGGAATAAACCTCGCTTGCTGATCGGCTGAACTCAGACTTTTGAGGTAATCCGGTTCCTTCCGGTCGGCAATCACCACATGACACCCCTCGCGGAACAGGGTCTGCGCAATTTCAGCTCCGATGCCACTCGCGGCTCCAGTAATCAATGCGGTACGAGTTGTCGCCATCAGTGTTCCTCACGTAAGATCTGTTGAATACGAGCCAGTTTCTCATCTCTCCAGGCAACCCATTCACTGGGGCTTTTCTGTTTCAGATACACTTGAGTTCCGGCGACGGCCTTTTCTTTTGCGGACTCCGGGATACTCGTCCAGTGTTCCATATCTCGCCAGTATGCTTCAAAGGAAGCCCCGATCGTATCGATGAATTTCTGATACCCGCCTGCACCGCCACCTAGTTCGTAAATCAGATGCTGGCCCATTAACGCCCAGCGCAGACCCGGCCCCTGACAGAGTGCCGCATCGATGTCTTCCACACTGGCGACCCCAGCGTCCAGCAGCGCCAGTGATTCCCTCCAGACCGCCGCCGCCAGTCGATTGGCAATGTGCCCGGGGACTTCCTTTTTTAATACCACAGGATGTTTTCCCAGTTCCAGAAAAAAGGCTTTCACTGTTTCCATTGTTTCAGCTGCAGTCTGATCACCGGGAACCAGTTCCACCAGCGGAATCAGATGTGGTGGATTGAAGGGATGCGTGATTAATGCCCGTCCGGGGTGTTGCATCACAGACTGCATTCGCGTCATCAGCAGTCCCGAAGAGCTGCTACCCAGAATTGCTGTCTTCGGGGCATATTTTTCGAACTGACGGTAAACGTCGGCTTTGATATCATAATCTTCGACGACTGATTCCTGCACATATTCCACATCAGTCAGCAGGTCCGCCATCGAATCGACGACGTTCAGCTTCTCTTCTGCCGTTGTGGCATCCTCACGCGAAAGCAGGTTCAGATCTGTCAGACGTTTGAGATTCTGGACCGACTGCTCTCGTGCCTGTTGTTTGACCGATTCATTCACATCATAAATGCGGACATTTAACCCCTGCGCTGCAAAAAATGTCGCCCAGCTGGCTCCGATCAACCCCGCTCCCAGAATTCCGATTTCCTGCATCTGTCAATTACTTTCTTTCAATGCCTGAATGACTCACGCCGCTTCGAACAACATGGCGATTCCCATGCCGCCCCCGATACACAGTGAAGCAATCCCCTGTTGTGTTTCCCGTTTCTGCATTTCGTGTAATAAGCTCACAGCGATGCGCGCCCCACTGGCTCCCAGAGGATGTCCCAGGGCAATGGCTCCTCCATTCACATTCACTCGCCCCTCATCCCAACTCAACGATTTACCAACGGCCAGAGTTTGTGCCGCAAATGCTTCGTTCACTTCCAGCAACCCAATATCACTCAATTTCAATTTTTCCGCTTTTAACAATGCCTCCACTGCGTGAGCGGGTCCCATGCCCATGTATTGTGGATCCAGACCCACATTGGAAAACGCACGAATCCACGCCAGCGGTTGCAGCTTATTTTCAGTGACAAAACTCTCGTCAGCAATCAACAGCGTTGCGGCTCCATCATTGATTCCAGAAGAATTCGCAGCAGTGACTGTCCCTTCTGGTTTAAAAGCAGGTCGCAGACAGGAGATCGTTTCATAACTGGTCTCTTTTCGCGGATATTCATCCTGGGAAATCACCGTTGTTTCTTTTTTCCTGTTGGTCACAGAAACACTCACAATCTCCTTCTCAAATTTTCCGCCTTCAATCGCTGCCTGACATCGTTCCTGACTTTGTACTGCATAGCGATCCTGGGCTTCACGTGAGATCTCATATTTTTCGGAAAGATTTTCGGCTGTGATCCCCATGTGACAGTCATAAAAGGCATCCCACAACGCATCGAGAATCATGGAATCAACCAGTTGCTGGTTACCCATCTTGAAGCCACTGCGTGCTCCCTGCAGCAGGTAGGGTGCATTGCTCATGCTTTCCATGCCCCCTGCCAGAACAACACGGGCATTCCCACACAGAATCGACTGGACTCCCAATGCGACTGACTTCAATCCCGAACCACACACCATATTCACGGTGGTGGCAGGCACACTAAACGGCATCCCCGAGTTGAGCGCCACCTGCCGGGCCGGGTTCATACCACAGCCTGCGGTAAAGACCTGCCCTAGAAATACCTCATCGACCTGAGAGGCACTGAGCTGCCCCCGTTTTAATGTTTCTTTGGCCGCAATCGTACCCAGTTTGACTGCTGAGAGATCTTTAAACACGCCATTAAACGAACCGATGGGAGTGCGGGCGGCACTCAGCACGGCAACTCTTGTCTGTGTCTGCTGACTCATATTTTCTCACTCTGATAGAGATCACGTAATTTCCGCCGCATCACTTTATTGGACGCTGTGCGCGGCAATTGTTCAATTTCCCGAACGGCATGGATTTTGAAAAGTGGATTGAGCTGACTGCGAATGATCTGCTGCATCTGCAGTTGCAGCTCTGTTGAATCATATGGAACTCCATTTTGCATGACGACAAAGATGACTAACTGGCTCGGACCTCCGCCAGGAGGCGCGACCGCAATCGCAGCGACTTCTCTGACTCCTGCAGCCTGCGTCAACAGCTCTTCAATCTGGACGGAACTGACTTTGATTCCTCCCAGATTCATCGCATCGTCGACCCGACCATGGGCGCGATAGTATCCTCTCGATAAGGCTTCAATCTGGTCTCCATGACGACGGAGTACCTGTCCGTCTGGCCCAGGATTGATATCCGCAAAATAGACTTCATGATGATCCCGGTTGATCAAGCGCGTCGAAAGACCAATTACAGGTGGTACAAAAAAGACTTCACCGTTTGTCGTTTCTTCTCCCGATTCACTCAATAACAGCCATTCAAATCCGACGGCTGCACAGGAAAACAGACCGGGCACGCCCGGCTTCAGAACTGTCCCGGTGATATAACCGCCTCCGGTTTCCGTTCCGCCACAATATTCTATTACTGGCCTGTACCCGGCACGTGACATCAGCCACAACATGTCTTCAGGATTGGAACATTCACCGGTGGAGCTGAAGACCTTGATGTGTGACCAGTCCAACCCTGCAGTTGCATCCTGACTACGCCAGGCGGAAACGATACTCGGTACCAGTCCCAGCATGGTGACGCCTGCATTCTGGACAAACTCACAAAACCGGCGACTGGTGGGCACGGCATCCGACAGAGCAATCGTAGCGTCATTAATCAACGAGGCATACACCAGCCACGGGCCCATCATCCACCCCAGATTCGTCGGCCAGCAGACGATATCCCCTGCATGAATATCATGATGCAGATATCCGTCCCCAGCAGATTTGATTGGCGTAGTCTGATCCCAGGGGATTCCTTTGGGACTGCCTGTTGTTCCCGACGAAAACAGAATCGTCGATTCATCATGCGGCAGACGAGGCACACAAGTCAGTTCTGAATTATCAGAGAGAAATTCAGACCACCGCTGGTCCTCTTTGCGGAGCGATACTTCCAGCGATTCCGCTTCCGGAATCACAACAGCCGGCAATTCAGCCAACGATGCCAGTTTTTCAAATAGAGGAAGATGACGTCCATTTCGAGTGATCACATCTTGAATGAAGATCAGCCGGGGTGCAGTGATTTTCAGGCGTACCTGCATTTCTTCTGCAGAAAAGCTGTCTGCAATCGTCACGACTACACAACCGGCGGCAATGATTCCCAGAAAAATCGCCACCGATTCCGGCGTCATCGGCATCATCACGGCAACCCGTTCCCCTGGTTCGATGCCTGCCTCTGTTAAACCGTTTGCAACGCGGGCCGTTAATACTCGCAGCTCCCGATAGCTGATTCGCTGTACTTCATCAGTACCGCGCTGAAACAAGATCGCCGTCTCTTCGGACTTCTCCCGCAGACAAGACTCGACAATATTTAACGCCGCCCCTCTGAGCCATTCCACCTGCTCGACACCAGCATTCAAATCCATGATTTGTTGAGGGGGTTCTTGAAATTGAATCTTCAGAGAGTCGATTAACTTAGCCGTAAATTCTTCCCGGTTCGAAATCGACCATTGATAGAGCGACTCAAAATCGTCCAGATTCAAATCGGACGCCCATGCCGCGAGGTGAGACTCCTTCAGTTCCCGTTCACCAGGATACCAGGCCGGTGCTGGTTCTCCGTTAGCAAGGCGTTCCTGAAAGACCCGCTGGTATAATAATTGATGAACGCTGAACGGAATCGCAGGAGTCAAAACTTCTGCGACTAGAAAATGCCAGAGTTCCTCATCCGACTGGATGGTAGTCTGTCTCAGTAAATCAACCAGCTGGTTTGCTGCCTCGGCTGGTAGACCACAGTCGATGAGCGCTGCTGTGGGAATCTCCATGGATCGTTCCATTATCAATCGGGGGTCTCAGGTCTGCATGAAGATTTAAACTCTAACCGTTCCTGATTCAAATCGCCAGTTCAGGCTTGCCCTGCGTAAATCCAGCAGCCAAAATGAGTTGGTCGCCATCTACGATTTTCCATTTAACCTCGTGTAATGACTTCCATTCCGTCTGGCAAATGCGAAAATACAATAGACACCGTAATTGAATGACAGGTGAAACTGGCTTGTCGTTCCAACATGCGCCCCGCGGTTGACGTATTACGTAATGACCTGTTTTACAGACAAATCGAAAGAGAAAGAGGTTTTATGTCTGTCTGGAATATTAAATCCGCTGTTGTCACCGTTTGTTTCAAGTCCTGCATCTTCAGCCTGTTCAGTTTGAGTCTGCTCACATCGTCAGATCTCTCATCCGTTTACGGGGAAACTCCTGCCAAACCCGAGACAGCAGCAGTCAAAGCAAAATCAGAACCCGATTCTTCCAGCGGAAAACGCATGCTGGAGGCGATCAAATATCTGGCTTCTGATGAACTTGAAGGGCGCGGTGTCGACACTCAGGGTATCAATCTGGCAGCCGATTATATCGCCAAAGAATTTCAACAGGCTGGCTTAAATGTCAAGGTTATCGAAGAGGGCGCATTTCAGAAATTCACAATCAATACCGGCAGTAAACTGGGCCCCGTCAATCAACTGGAACTGACAGGGCCGGATGGCAAAACCCTTCCCCTGAAATACGATCAGGAGTATCGGGCCTGCTCTTTCGGGGGCTCCGGAAAATTCGATGCGGACCTGGTATTCTGCGGATATGGTATTGATGCCGAAGATCTGAAATACAATGATTACGCTGATCTGGACGTCAAAGATAAAGTTGTAATCATTATGCGACGGACTCCTCAACAGGGAGATAAAAAAAGCCCGTTTGCCGGTGCACATGGAATCTCCCGCTATGCTGCTTTGCGCTATAAGGTCAGCACGGCTTTTGGCAAAGGGGCCAAAGCAATTCTGTTCGTGAATGATCCTAATTCGATTGAAGAAAATAAAAAGGAAGCGAAAGAACTCGAACAGGATGCCATAGAAGAACTGATCACAACAACAGAGTCCTGGTCAAAAGCGAAGGCGCCAAAACAGGAAGAAGCAGAACGCGAACTCAAAAAAGCGTTACATGACATCCAACAGGCGCGGCAGGTTCTGAAAGAGGCGAAATTCGACAAACTGATGGAGTTCGGTTACGCCGGCAGTGGAGACGGTCGCTCCATACCGATCGCACATATTTCGATTGATGCCTGTAACCAGTTGTTAAAAGCCGCCGGAAAACCGACGCTGCAGGAACTGGAACAGAATATTGACAAAGACCTGAAGCCGGAAAGCTTCACTCTGGCAGACTGGAAAGCAAAGGGTGAGATCTCTGTCGAACAGATTCGTACGGAAATAAAAAATGTGATTGGCGTCCTGGAGGGGAAAGGCCCCCACGCTGACGAAACCATTGTGATTGGTGCCCACTACGATCATGTGGGTTATGGCGGTGAAGGTTCGCTGGCTCCCGGATCGACCGATGTCCATAACGGAGCCGATGATAATGCATCGGGAACCGTCGCCCTCATTGAACTGGCACGCAAACTGGCAGCCCGTAAAACACCATTGCCGCGTCGAATTGTCTTTATCGCATTTACCGGCGAAGAGCGGGGACTGATCGGTTCCGCGCACTATGTGAAGAACCCGGTTTTCAACATGAAGAATACGGTCGCCATGTTGAATATGGATATGGTGGGGAGACTGACCGACGATAAGCTCACCGTATTCGGAACGGGAACGGCGCCTCGCTGGGAAAAACTGGTTGAAGAAACCGCGAAAGCATATGAACTGAAACTCTCACTCAAACCAGAAGGTTTTGGCCCGAGTGATCACAGTTCGTTTTATGGGAAACAGATTCCCGTGCTCCATTTATTTACCGGGACACACAGCGACTATCATCGTCCTTCCGATGACTGGGACAAAATCAATATTCCCGGCATGCAGCGTGTGGTCAGCTTTCTCGAAGAAATTGCGGTTGCGACTGCTGAGAACCCGAAACGGCCCGAGTACGTGAAAATCGAACGCCCGGCTACAACCATGCGTTCCGGAAATCGGCCTTACTTCGGCAGTATCCCTGATTTTGGTGGCGAGGGCCCCGGTTATCATATTTCCGGTGCCTCTCCCGGCAGCCCTGCCGATAAGGCGGGACTGAAAGCTGGCGACTCCATCATCAAAATGGGGAAAACGAAAATTGACGGACTCGATGACTTTGATCTGGCACTCCGCATGTTCTCCCCCGGTGAAGAGGTTGAAGTGACAGTCATGCGTGAAGGAAAACGGGTTAAACTGATCGTCAAGCTGGGCAAACCCAAATAAATCAGCAACTATTTGCGTGTATAAACCAGTGAAACGCTGCCCGTATAGTCGCTCTTCTTACGACCGGCGTTGGGGAACGAGTTATAAACCTGCAGCAGTCCCATGCGCAGATTCCAGCGGTCTTTATTATCCAGTTTGAATAACACTCCGGTTTCGGTAGTCACACGCAGAATTTGTGCGACATCCAGACTGGGAGTCCAGGTCTGTTTGTGTTCCAGTTTGACATGATCGGAAAGCGGCCACTTGAATTCAAGCTCCGCAAACATATCGAACGTGGTTCGTTTTAAAGTGGGGCTGTTATAAATTTCGCGCGTTCCACCAGGACCAATACGAATAATCAGTCGTTTTTCATCCTCATTGATAAACCGATATCCCAAACCAGAGGAAATGGTTCCACGCCAGTCGAGATTTTCAAATTCATCATACGTATTTTTATTCGTGAAGAAGATGATCCAGTTAGAGGTACGTGCAATATCTAAAGTGGCATTTCCATACCAGCGATTGGCATCACGAACTCCATTTGATTGCCCCCAGCGACCACCGATTTCAAACTCGAACAGGTTATCATTATCAGATTTTTCGAGATTCAGCCCGGTTGTGACGTAACTGCGATCGGTATTCCCCGCCAGATACGTTCCCCCCAGTTCGAACTGTTTTGTCCAGATTTCAACATATTCCCAACATTGT
>JAGQQP010000118.1 GCA_020426085.1 Planctomycetaceae bacterium
TCAATGCATCTCTGAATGTCACAGACTTTGGTGGCGTCACTGCTTCCACGGGCGAAATACTGGATACAGAACTCTGGGCTGTGCCGTTCGACCTGAACGATGATGGTACCATCAACTACCGTGACCTGATCACACTGACTTCCTATTACGGTACTTCTGTGGTAGATGCAAAATCGGGTCTTGCCTGGTCGCTTGACTTCGACAAGAGCGGACTGGTTAACTATCGAGACCTGATTTTCCTGGTATCAAATTACGGCAAATCCAGAGGCACCGGACAACAGGTTTCCTTCCCGCCTAACTTCCCGCAGGAATGGTATGGTTCTGAAATTATCACTGAAGGTAGTGACAGCCTATCGACATTGATTGATGCAGCCACCGATGAATGGAAAACCGCAACAGGAAATCCTGACCTGGCGGTCCAAGTCGTCGTGACTGACCTGGGTGGTCAACAACTGGGTGAAGGCCATATTCTGGAACTCGATGAAAACGGGATTCCGGTGAAAGGTCGTATTTACATCGATGACGATGCTGGCGGCCTGGGATGGTACTCCTCTGTTGATGGTCAGGCATTTGACAGTAATGGCCTGGCGATTGCCGGTTCCGCTGCAGAAGGTCACTATGATCTCTATACAGTGCTTCTGCATGAAATCGGTCACGCTGCCGGGTTCACGACAAGTTATACCGCTTTTACGGATCATGTAGAAACCAGTGATACCGGACAGGTTCAATTTGTCAGCTGGGACGTTGTTGCTCCTCTGACTGATGACGGGCTGCATATCGATGAGACGTTCTATCCGGACGATATCATGGGGGCCACTCTGGATCCATCTACCAGAAAGATGATCTCCGCACTGGATATACAAGTTCTACAGGCCGCTTACAACAGTGCTGACGGAGCAGTCATCATTCCGTTGAGTGCACCATTGACGGCTTCCACGATACAAAGCGTTTCAACAGCCAATACTGCATCTGCAGAAGAACCCCAGGTTCCTGTTTCGAAGCCTGTCGTTGCACCAGAACAGCAGCAACTCGCGTCTGAAACATCTCAACCAACGGAACTGCAGGCAGATACGTTACCCTCGTGGTATCTTAGCCCTGCACTGCCACATTCAGGTTCAAGCCTGATTGTGAAACAGTCCGTGGATCAGGAACTCCAGATCGGTTCCCTGTTTGATGTCACTTACGAAACAGATCTGTCAGACGACCTCAAACCGGAAGATTCTGCTCTGGAACTGAGCCTGAATCCTGAATTTGATCTGGACGATGTCCGGGATTCCGAAGTTGTTGACGAAGAACTGGACAGTGTGTTCGCCGACTGGTCTGGCCCACTGGTTTAAGCAACCGTCGACGAATCGATTTCATAGAAAACCTCAAGAGGTGAGAACCAGGTTCTCACCTCTTTTTTTATGGTTTGAACTCTTTGAATTCGATTCCGAAGGTTTCAGCGACCGCGCGATTGGTCACCTGCCCCTGATGGACATTGACCGCTGTCAGCAGGCCGTGGTTCTGTGCACAGGCTGCGGTCAATCCCTGATTGGCCAGTTTGAGCGCATATGGTAATGTCACATTACATAAAGCATAGGTGCTCGTACGACCGACTGCACCGGGCATATTTGCCACGCAATAGTGCACAACACCGTCAACTACAAATGTCGGATCGGAGTGCGTCGTGGGACGAGTCGTTTCAATACAGCCTCCCTGATCAACGGCAACATCAATCAGCACGGCACCAGGTTTCATCATTTTCAATGCGGACCGAGGAACCAGAACCGGTGCGCGGGCTCCGGGAATCAATACCGCACCGATCACCAGATCAGCCAGTTCCAGTTCTGCCCGGATATTGTGTCGATCGCTATAGAGAGTATTCACATTGGCAGGCATAATATCTTCCAGGTACCGCAGTCGGTCGACATTGATATCAAGAATCACCACATCCGCCTGAAAGCCTGCAGCAATTTGTGCGGCGTTTTTTCCAACCACTCCCCCTCCCAGAATGACAATGTGCGCGGGGGGAACGCCGGGAACTCCTCCCAGTAGAATCCCGCGTCCCAGTTGCGGACGTTCCAGGTATTTTGCGCCTTCCTGAATACTCATTCGGCCCGCGACTTCACTCATCGGCGTCAGCAGAGGCAGTTGACCGTGAGGGCCTTCCAGAGTTTCATAAGCAACCGCAGTGGCTCCCGTCTCCAGAAAGCCGCGCGTTAATTTCTCATCAGCGGCGAAATGAAAATAAGTAAACAGAATCTGGCCTGGTTTCAACAGAGCCCATTCTGTTGGCTGAGGCTCTTTGACCTTGATCACCATATCCGCGCGGGCAAACAGTTCCTCTGCCGTTTCGACAATCTCGGCACCATTCTCTTCATAGAGTTCGTCGGGGATCCCACTTCCATGGCCGGCCCCTCGTTCGATCAGCACGGTATGCCCGGCAGCTGTCAGTTCTTCGGCCCCCACCGGAATCAATGCTACGCGATACTCATCCTGTTTAATTTCACGAGGGACTCCAATAATCATGCTCTTCTCCCGATTACATCTCAGACAGCAGACTGGTATGATACGACCATAGACATTATACGCTTTATTTTCATATTATTCGTCTGAATTTTATTACCGTCTTGAATCTTAAACACTGCAATAGATTAACATTACAGAGACAATTAGCAGGAAAGCTCGATTTTAGCCGTGACCGTTCCCTTCACTGACATCCAGAAAAATGCAGCCATCACTCTCATCAAACTCGCTCTGGAAGAAGATCTGCAGCAGGCAGGTGATCTGACCTGTCAGGCACTGATTGACCAGTCGGATCAGGCTGAAATCCAGATTGTCGCGCGACAACACGGAATCCTGGCCGGTTCTCCCATCACGTCGCTCATCTTCAGCGAACTGGATCCTGCAGTCGTCTGCACCCACCATCTCTCAGACGGGGATACGCTGGAACCAGATTCAGTCGTTACGACTTGTGCCGGCCCTCTCGCTTCGATTCTGACTGGTGAACGGACTGTGTTAAACTTTATGACGCATCTGTGTGGAGTCGCCTCGCTCACTGCTCGATATGTGGAAGCGGTCGCGGGGACAAACGCGACCATTCTGGACACTCGCAAAACACTTCCCGGCTGGCGCGTCCTGGAAAAATACGCAGTCGCTGCCGGCGGGGGTACGAACCATCGCATGGGGCTGTATGATGGGGTCCTGATTAAAGACAATCATCTGGCGGGTTGGGCATCACGTGCTTCTCAACCATCGATTGCCGCTGCGATTCAACAGGCACGCGCATCAGTCAATGGTCAGAAACCGATTGAGGTCGAAGTAGACACGCTGGATCAACTGGCGGATGCGTTACAGGCACATCCCGAGATCGTGCTGCTCGATAACATGTCACCAGAGATCATGAAACAGGCGATTGAGTTGCGAAACGCCACCTCGCCGACAACGCTGCTGGAAGCCTCCGGAGGTATTACTCTTGAGAGTCTCCGCAGTGTGGCAGAAACCGGTGTCGAGCGCATCAGTGTAGGTGCTCTCACACATTCTGTGATTTCACTCGATTTAGGATTCGACTGGAAACGGCGTACTTGACGAGAGCTTCTGCGATTCCAGATTCACTTTCAATACGATTAGATCTTCACACATGAATAAACCGGCTGCCAACGACCCTGCTCTCGCTCCACTCGAAGACCGCCCTTTGTATGTGCGGGGTGCGATTGTCTGGCTGCTGCTGTTTTTTATCATCTTCATCAGTTTCACACTTCCCAACAGCAATCCGGCAACCAGTCGCTGGGACGTATTTACTTATCTTCCCGTCCTGCTGATTGATCTGGTTGACCCTCTGCCTGTTGAAAATGCCCCTCCCTCGGGTTGGACCTATTTCCCGCAGCGTCTGCCATTGATGGGAATTGCTTTGACCGTCCTCGCTGGTGCCTGGGGACTGGGTATCCTGCTGACCCGGCTCATCAAAGTTCCGCTAAATCCCTTCACTGCAGAACGTACCGTATTTGCATATGGAGTTGGGATATCTACGGTTTCCCTGCTGACACTGGGAGGCGGGCTGCTGGGAGTCCTTTCACAAGGACTCTGTTACCTGACGCTGATTCTCTCAGCTCTGATCGGCTTCCTGTCTGCAGTACATGAATCAAAACAGAAAACGGGAACCCTGTTTCCATTCCAGCTCAAGCTGCCGGAAGCATTTGGGTATGAGGAACTGTTTCGGACGATCTGCATCCTGCTCATGACGCCGTTTGTTTTGAGCATGTTGCTGGGTGCGATGCTGCCTTCGACCGATTACGATGTACTGGAATATCATTTTGGTGGCCCGAAAGAATACTATCAACAGGGATACATTGGATTTCTGCCTCACAATGTTTATACAAGTTTCCCCTTCCTGACTGAAATGTTGACGCTGCTGGCGATGACATTAAAAGGCGACTGGTTCTCGGGGGCGCAGGCCGGCAAACTGATTCTGATGACGTTTTCCCTGTTCTCCGCATTGGCCGTATTTACGACTGCCCGTCGCTGGTTCGGTGCCCATGCAGGCTGGCTGGCGGTGACGATCCTGCTGACAACTCCCTGGACATATCGAATTTCGATTATAGCGTACACCGAAGGTGCACTCTCTTTTTATCTGATCGCCAGTCTGTTGAGCCTGATACTTGCGATTGAAGCATTGATCAAATGGTCGCAACCTGAATCACCGGATGACGCCAACTCCTCTGTACTCAAGACGGCTCCCCCCTCTTCTCTGTGGGCGTTTACCTGCCTGACCGGTTTCCTGTCCGGCTCGGCAATGGCCTGCAAGTATCCGGGCGTGCTCTCCGTTGTCATTCCCCTGGGATTGACGCTGCTGGGCTTCAGTTGGGTTCTGTTAAAACAGGATCAAAAACTGCGAAAGACCGTGACGCTCAAGCTGGCTGTACTGTTCTCAGCCGGAACGCTGCTGGCCATTGGACCGTGGCTGTTGAAAAACCTGGTGGAGACGGGAAACCCGGTTTACCCGTTACTCTATTCTGTATTTGGCGGAACCGATCTGAGCGAAACACTCAATCAGAAATGGAAAGGCGGGCATAGTCCGAAGGATCACGATCCTGTAGATCTGGTGGTGAAACTGATCGATGTCACTTTTAAGAGCGACTGGTTGAGTCCGCTGCTTTTCAGCCTGGCACCGCTGGCATTTCTGAAAACACAGCATCGTCGTCTGATTTTCTGGCTCTGGATTTATGTCGGATTTCTGTTTCTGACCTGGTGGGTATTTACACATCGGATTGACCGCTTCTGGATCCCCATGATCCCTGTCGTCGCCGTACTGGCAGGAATCGGAGCGACCTGGTGTTCCCGCACGATCTGGAAAGTCAGCCTGTCGGCGGCCATCCTGCTGGCAGTTCTGTTTAACCTGGGAATCACGACCAGCGGTCTGAGTGGATACAACGCTTATCTGGACGACATGCGTCATGCAGAAAAGTTTGCCCTCGAAATGACCGGACCGGAAATTCTGCTGCTGAATCAGATGAAGTTAAAACCGGATCAGGTCGTGCTCTCAGTTGGCGACGCCGAACTGTTTTATGCCGAGTTCCCGGTCGTGTACAGCACAGTCTTCGACGAAGACATCTTCAAGCTGTGGACGGCGGAAATCGAACCAGATACGACGGACAAATCACTGAAAATGAAACCGGCCAGTGAAATCGAAGCGAAATTCAAAGCAGAGCACATTGCTTATGTGTATGTGAACTGGGCAGAAATATTAAGATACCGACTGCCGGGCTCTTATGGATACACCGATTACGTCACTCCCGCCCGCTTTAAAAAACTGGTCCAGGAAGGAGTTCTCAAGCAACCTTTACCGAACCAGTTCAGCTATCGAAATCTCGATACATTCAGTGAACGAGACTTGAAGGCTCTGCTGGAATGGGCGCCGGAACTGGTCGTGGAGCGCGAAGGTGAGCGCTATTTTATCACAGCTCAGATTTTTCCGGTTGTCACTTCACCATGAAGTTTCAAGCAGGCCGCTCAACCAACTGGTGGTACAAAGTCGTTTATTTCACGACGTGCAGCACGAAGATCGCAGGCAAAATCGGGAATGATGATATCGCTGTCATCCAGATTCTGATACCCGCGTGGTTTGCTCTCCAGGAGACAATACCGTTCAAATTCATCGATGTGAATCGATTCGCAATTGATGGCTTCCGCCAGTTTTTCATCTGCCATATTCATAACCAAATCCCCTCCTGTACAGACTGTGAGGCTGACTGCCCCACAAATCGCATCACGCATTTTATCTAACTGGAGAGCAAAAACCTAGAAAAATCTGACTGGACACATCATTTTCCGCGACTAAAACGTCACAAAACCATGATACCAAAGTACATATATCAACTCCGCCACCCGTTTATCCTGTTTATAGGGAGCGAACCTTTACTGATTCTGAACCGTCCAACTGGGGGGCATTGACCATCGACGCCGGGAATTCAATAATGGTTCCCTGCACGTTTTATTGAACCTACATTAGTATATCTGAGCCAATTATGAGTACGAGTTTATCAAATGTGCCTGACGCATCAGGTCGTTTTGGAGAATTTGGTCGACGTTTTGTCCCTGAAACCCTGATGCACGCTCTCGAAGAGCTGACGCAGGAATATGAGAAAGCGAAACAGGACCCTTCGTTCCAGGCAGAACTGGATGACCTGCTCAAAAACTACGTCGGACGGCCCAACCCGCTGTACTTCGCTGAACGACTGACCGAATTCTGTGGGGGTGGGAAAATCTTCTTTAAACGGGAAGACCTGAATCACACCGGCGCCCACAAAATCAACAACACCATCGGTCAGGCGTTGCTGACGATGCGAATGGGAAAAAAACGGGTGATTGCCGAAACGGGAGCCGGTCAGCACGGCGTTGCTTCCGCTGTCGCCTGTGCCCGCTTTGGACTCGAGTGTATTGTCTACATGGGTGAAGAAGACATCCGCCGTCAGAAGCTGAATGTCTTCAACATGAAAATGATGGGGGCAGAAGTTCGCGCCGTCACGAGTGGATCACGCACACTCCGAGACGCCGTCAACGAAGCGATGCGCGACTGGATGTCGAGCGTAGAAACCACACATTACATTATCGGCTCCGTGATTGGACCGCACCCCTTCCCAATGATGGTCCGGGATTTTCAGTCTGTCATTGGAAAAGAATCACGGGCACAGTGTCTCGAGCAAACGGGTCGTCTGCCCGACCATGTCATTGCCTGTGTCGGCGGTGGTTCCAACTCCGCAGGCATGTTCTACCCCTTCATCGACGATGAATCCGTCAAGTTGACGGGAGTGGAAGCCGGGGGCAGAGGTCCCGAACCGGGCGAGCATGCCAGCACACTCAGCTATGGTGCCAAAGGTGTGCTGCATGGCAGTTTTGGTTACGTTTTGCAGGACGATGACGGCCAGACGATGGACGTGCATTCCATTTCTGCAGGTCTGGATTATCCCGGAGTTGGTCCTGAGCACAGTTACTGGAAAGACTCGGGACGCGTCAACTATACCGCTATCACTGACGACGAGGCCTTAGAAGGCTTCCAGACCATGGCGAAACTGGAAGGGATTATCCCCGCGATTGAATCTTCACACGCCATTGCCCATGCGATTAAAGCGGCCCGGGAATCTGGTCCCGATGAAACGATTGTCGTCTGCTTATCCGGGCGCGGCGATAAGGATGTGAATGAAGTGGCCCGCCTGTTAGGACGGGAAATCTAAACTCACTGTTCCATTTGTCCCCTGCATCTGTCTCCTGATCATTTACATAAAGTAGTACCGCGAATCGTGACAACATCCATCTCTGAAAAATTTGCCCAGGTCAAATCTGAAAACCGTATGGCATTCATGCCTTTTATCACCGCCGGTGACCCCGACCTGGAAACCACCGTAGATGTCCTCAAAGAGCTGGCGGCACAAGGCGTCGATCTGGTTGAAGTCGGTTTTCCTTACAGTGACCCGATCGCCGACGGTCCTGTCATTCAGGCATCATACACTCGTGCACTCAACAACAAATTTCACGTTCACGACCTGTTTGAAACTCTGAAAACACTTTCTGCTGACGAAACGGTTTCGCTTCCACCTCTGGTTGCCATGGTTTCGTATGCCATCATCTTTCGCTATGGTGCAGAAAAGTTTTTGCAGGAAGCGGCAGGAGCCGGCTTCTCGGGTCTGATCGTACCGGACCTCCCCGGCGATGAAGCATCCGATTTTGCAGAGCAGGTCAAGTCCTGTAATCTGGATCTGGTGCAACTGGTCTCCCCGCTGACACCGGAAGGACGAACCAGACGCATCGTGCAGACAGCCAGCGGCTTTATCTATTGTATTTCAGTCGCGGGAACGACCGGCGTTCGCGATGAACTGCCGCCTGAACTGACGGCTCACCTCGAATCATTACGGGAATTGACAGACCTGCCTTTAGCGGTGGGCTTTGGAATCAGTAATCCGGAGCACGTCAATACGCTCCGCGGAAAAGCCGATGGTTTTATTATCGGCTCTGCGATTGTGAAACAGTTCGCCGCATTCTCGGATGAAAATCAGAAGCGAGAAGACATCATTGCCCGTATTGGTGAGTATGCAGGTCAGATGGCGGCAGCAACCCGGGGCTGATCTTCACGGTTCCTTTCTGGCTCCGGGGTTTTTGCGCACAAACGGGTAGAACCAGACTCCATAAGGCAGGTATTCAGGAACGATCAGTTTTTTTAATCGCTTCGGGTTTGCCAGCTTCCAGCCATACTTTCCTGCAAGCAGTTCAGCGGGCACACCGGCTGCGGAAGCATGTTTTTCCGTCGCGGGGAATGAATCGACAATTTCGACCGTACCAATCAGAACGCCGGTCGGAAGCGTATCCACGTCGATATCAGCTTTCAACGCTGCTTTTTCCGCATGCGGAGTCGTTGCCAGTTTTTTGGAGGCGTAGACATAAATCGTCCCTCGAATTTGTGTCTGACTGGAGCGAATCTCAATCGTCTTTTCGCCACGCAGAATCAGTTCTGCCCAGGGTTGCCGGATACCCAGTGCGGGCAGACTGTGATCGGGGTGTAAAATCGGTTTCGTCATCGAATCGCTATACTTCAAAAGATTCATGATACTGGGGAATGATCGGGTCCTCATCACACTGGTCCCGGATCAATGCTGCCAGAGCGGTCGCCGAATCCGATTCGCCATGCACCAGAAAGACCTGCCCGATGTTGCCACGCTTTGCCGATTCCTCATACCACCATTTAAAATCCTCGACATCAGCGTGCCCGGACAGACCGCTTAACTGAACAACCTTGGCTTTGACTTCATAATAACGATCAAAGATTCGGACCTTCGGATCTTTATTCTGCAGACGCCGACCTAAAGTATTGGCAGCCTGGTAGCCCATGAGTACAACCGTATTTTCTACATCGGAAATTCCATTTTTCAGATGATGTCGCACGCGACCATTTTCACACATCCCGCTCCCGGCAATGACGACGAATGCCCCTTTGCGTTTATTGAGCGCAATACTTTCCTCACGCGAGGAAACATAATCCAGCAGCGAAAAACCGAAGGGATCCCGGTCTGTGGAAATCACAGACTGCACTTCATTGTCCATATCATGAAGATGAGC
>JAGQQP010000119.1 GCA_020426085.1 Planctomycetaceae bacterium
AAGCTTGGCATGTCACAGCGGTTCACTTAGGATGGGAAACTGTATTTCTGTCTATTTTCTATGAGCGTTCGAAAAAATCACGCGATCGGATTGAGTCATGTTGCCGCGTAGAAGTCCGTTTAATATTCCTGCATTTTATGTTGTCCTGTCTGTTCTGTTGCTTCCAGGCGGTCTCCAGATGCTGCAGGCGTTTCCCCCTGCTGAGAACATTGATTTTGATGAGAAATACAAGCAGCTTTTACAGGAAGCGAAATCGGCCCCTTCCCCGGGAACTCTGAAAGAAGTGGCGTTTGATGCGATTAACGCCAGTCAGGCAGCAATCCATTCGGGCGATTATACAGCCGCGGTGAAGATCGCTGTGCTTGCCGTCAAAATCGGGAAGTCATCAGGAAATAACCACGCCTCTGTGACGGCGAACAGTTTGAAGCAGCGCTGTACGATCCTGTCACGCGAATATCGTGACGTCGAAAAATTTCATCAGCAACTGCAGAAGGATCCGAATGACGCGAACGCGGCAGCCCTGTATGGAAAGTTCGTCGCATTAAAGTTGAACAACTGGAAAGAAGGACTGTTCTGGCTTGCCCGAGGGGATGATGCGGAATATCGAACCCTGGCGAAGCAGGAAATTGCGAACTCCCAGGATGCGGGTGCGCTGCTGGCGGTAGCCAATGGCTGGTATCAGTTAGCCGAGAAAGAGAAAGGGTTGACGAAACAGGAACTGGAGATGCACGCTTATGACCTGTATAGCCAGATCTGGCCTCAAACTGTCGGAGCAGGTCGAACGGCGCTGGATGCCAGGCTAAGCGAGATGCCTCTGCGGTATCTGAATCACATGGAAGAGCAGGATGTCCTTCCCGGTCCGTGGCCTTTCGGAAAAAATGGAGAGAGCGGAAATACCAGGGGAATGTTTACCGTCAATCAAGTTGAGTTTCCTAATGGTCTTGGACTTCATCCACCCAATAATGGTTTTGCACGCGTGCGTTATCAGTTAGATGGTCAATACAAAACCTTTGTGACCGGCGTCGCCCTCATTGATAGTACCTCTGAAGTGCGCCGTTCCGTTACATTTACTGTTTTCGGAGATGACCGGGTTCTCTGGAAATCACCTCTCATCCGCGTTCGAGGGGAAGCGGTTTTCTGTAAAGTTTCTGTCAGAAATATTAACAGGCTGGAAATTCGAACCGAATCACCGGGTCAGGCTTATGGAGCACATGCCGTCTGGCTTGATCCACACGTCTTGAAATAGAACCGGCGCGTTTTCTTCCTCCTTGCCAATCTGATACTTTGCTGGATTAGGTATGAAGCCCTCTGTTTCGCCCGGTCAGTTTCATAAAGCGCTGGCACACGATCTGTTTCCTCAGCCACCAACACTAGAAGAAGCGTTCTGCCTCATGCTGCTCTTGCATGCATGTCCTTTACGTCTGAACGGACAGGCTCAGGTGAAGGGCCAGGCTCAGGGATTCACTGAAATCACAACTAGGCATGCGGCTGAGGTGGCAGCGTCTCTTTTTCCACAGGGAGAAGAATCGTATGCTGCTTACTGGTACTGGCACTGCTGGAGTCAAGACAAAAGCATCTATGCAGTGATTGAGAATCCTCCCGACGAGTTGATCCCGGTGCTGAAGCAAATCAGACAGAAAATAGATTCCCATCCGTGGGTGGATCAACTCGTAGATGAAGACTGGGATCTTTTATCCAAACTGGAATGACAGTCCCTGAATTCTTTTCTAGCCTCGCTCAATTTTAGAATTTAAAGGCATTCTATTATTTTGACCAGACATTTCCTTCCAGGTCAGCCAGGCATATGTTTTTCATGTTCAAAACCCGAGCTATGAATTCAGGATCATCGAAATTGGTTTGAGGTTTCGTCCAGTCATCTGTGATTTCGGGCGACAATACCACAAAAAAAGATTTTTCTGAAAGTTCTTCCTGACTCAGATCCTTGTACGCTTTGAAAATGAATTCCATGTCAGGAAAGGAATCCTGATATGCGTCTATGAACTCCTGCTTTGAAAGTCTCAGTAAGAAGATTGAAGTCATGCCCGATTTATGATCGATCTTCCCGGAGATTTCTTCTGCCGGTGAAACATAGACTTTTGGAGCAGGTCTCACCGAATCGGCTATTCCGGTTTCTTCATTTGATTTTTGCTGAGATATGATCTGCTGATAAAGAATGTGCTCACCAAGAAACGGAAGTAAACGCACTCTCCAGTTCAGTGCAACAGGCTTTGTATTGGTCTCAGGGGACATCAATCCAGAAGAGTAGGTTTCGTTGTAGTACTTTACTGCAAGCCCGATGTTTTTAATCTGTCTTTTGGTATTTATTTTTACGACATATTCTTTCAGAGACCTTCGCTGGACAGCATCCTGGTACATTAGATACAGGATGAAAGTGGCAATGATGACAACGATAGAGATCAAATAATATACGTAGGTTTTCATAGAAGGACTGATCTAAATAAACATGGCACAACGATACCGATTGATTGCGTTTAGTTATCGATCGAATTTTATCCTGGTTCAATGAAGAATGATTTCATATTCAGGAAACGGCACATCAATTTGTTACTGCTGCAGTTGACCGTCGACGACTGCATTACCTTTTAAATCTTCTTCCAGGTAGCAACAGGTTTAAGAGACCCTTATATTCTCATTCTAACGCCATTAGAGCCTGCTGCAATTCGGTAATTGTCTGATAGCGTTCCCGAGGATCGTCGAACAGACAGCGACTGACGATGCGGGCAACCGCTTTCTGTTCCTTTTTCCCACTGTGATGTGTGAACGGTTTCTCGGGCAGTCTGCCGGTGACCAGGTTCCACAACAGGGCGCCCAGGCTGTAAATGTCTGTCGTTGGCGCTGGTAGATTCAGGCCTCTTAGAATCTCCGGAGCGATAAATCCCCTTGTGCCTCCAATATGATTTCCGCTAGTTGCTGCATCACCGGCGATCAGAAACGCGAAGCCGAAATCCGTCACCCGCACGTTACCCTGTTTGTCCTGCAGGATATTTCCCGGTTTGAGATCGCAGTGAATGATTCCCTGAGCGTGTGCGTAACCGATTGCATCTGCGACGTTGCTAATGATTTTCAGCGCAGCTTGGATCGAGAACGGTTGTACGTCCAGTTGTGACTGCAGATCGATGCCATCAATATAGTCCATGACCATGAAGTAGCCTCCCCCCGGGAACCGTCCCAGACCTGCAACGCGTACAATATTCTGGTGATGCAATCTGGTCAGCAGTTGTGCCTCTTTAACGAACTGGGCCACCGCGCGCTGATCAGACTGACGACTTTTGTGCAGCGCCTTGACTGCCACTGTTTGTTGTGTCCCTTTCACTCTGGCGCGATATACTTTTCCCATCCCACCCGAGCCCAGCAGCTGTTCCAATACATAATCCGAGTAAAGCAGGGGGGCCTCAGGTTCCCTTTCGGGCCTGCGGAAGACATCATCCGTGGAGTCACTCTGTGATAATCGTTGCTCCACTTTCCGTCGGGCATTCGCCAGTAGTCGGCGGACCGTTCGTTCCGATTTATTGAGGGATCGGCTGATCTCGGGGTTCTCCTGTCCCTGCAGACTTGCCATCAGGACCAGACGTTCTTCCGGCGGGAGTTCCTGGATCACCAGATGTAATTCTTCGATGATCGCGACAACCTCCTCTGCGGAAGGTTCCGGCGTTTTTGCTGCTGCAGTGGCCAGGTCTGTGGGGTCTTCCCGGTTGAGGCTTCGTTTGGCCGCCGTATGTTTTTCAATCTGCCCATATAGCTTGTGAAGTGTGATGCTGGCCAGCAGCCGCCATAAGTCACCCGCCTTGTTCAACAGGTACTCATCGTTACCGGCATGCACAAAAAAACTGCGGTAAGCCGATTGAACGATGTCTTCGGCGTCGACGCGACGACCCAGTTTCGAACCGATGCGTCTGCGCGCCAGGGCAATCAGCCTGGCGACGTAGCGGTCAAAAATGGCGGTCGCCGCTTCGCTCTGACCTGCCAGGTACATTTGCAGCAGCTCTTGTGAATTCAGATTCGACACTTTTGTAAACGATTCCCTTAGTTCGACTTATCACATTTCAGGAGATGTCCCGAGCGACTTTCGAATTTTTTCAGAGATTTTCTGGCCAATCATATCAGCAAACCGGATGCACTTAAGAGGAGAGACGCCAGATCGCTCCTGTAAGTTCGAAATTCATTGAGAAAGGACCCGGAATGGCCTACGTTGTGACTGCCCCCTGTGATGGCTGCAAATTCACGGACTGTGTCGTCGTTTGCCCCTGTGAATGCTTCCGCGAAGGAGATCAGATGCTCTACATCGATCCGAATGAGTGTGTCGACTGTGATGCGTGCCGCGCTGAATGCCCGGTCGGAGCCATCTTTCACGAAGACGAGGTCCCGGACCAGTGGCAGGAATTTATCCAACTCAATGCAGAGATGGCGGCCAAAACACCCCCCATTACCGAGAGGAAGGCCCCTTTGAAATGACGCACGAAATCAAAAAGTTCCCATCAGGGCAGTGGCACAGATTGTTTAACAGGGAGAAAAAAGAATTCAGCGGCTGTCTCTCATGTGAGACGATCACTTCATCAGTTATCTGGGAGGAAACTTAACTTTTTTGGGAAGAGACTGCTTGTTTGGATACAATGATTCGAGAGGTATCTGAACCGGTTCTTCGGTTCCTGGTGGAGTCCAGCGCAGCCACCATGCTCCCCAATCTACTCGATCGAGAAATTTGATCCCTATGGCATGTGCGGTGTTTTCAGTCAGTTCTACGAAGCTCTGGCTGTGGCCTCTTTCCTGTCTGATATCTGCTTCGAGAACCGGCTTTCCATCAATGTAAACTCGCATCTGGTCGTCCGCCCAGGCGGTCAACTTGTACCGACCCGTTTTGGGAACGACGAGATAACCTGCATAATGAGCAATGCCATCCGCCGGTCCCTTGGGAATGGGTGACCAGTGACCCCACATCGATTCCGTTCGAAACTGTATAGTGCGTCCGTAATTTCGTTTCAGATCCAGACTGAGGTAGTCGGCCATTAGACCGTGATCGGGAAGCTGGTTGCGGTTTTTCTTTGACTCGGCACTTTTGAGATTTGGAAACAGGACTTCATTCGGAACAATCGAGGGTATTTTGAACCCAATCGGTTGCCACCAGAAGGAAATCCAGTGATCTTTATCGAAGTCAAAATACTCGACCCGGATTTTCTGGGGTTTTCCCGTGAGTGTCACTGTAGCCGACGAATGATTGAAGCCGACCTTCCAGTTATTGATTAAAAGTGCATCATCGATCCACAACCGAAATCCATCATCGCCGAGCAGGGTGAAGCGGTAAGCACCAGCGACAGGAGCCTTGATGTATCCTGTCCAGCGCACCGAGAAGTGATCGACGGGAACCTTGGGATGAGGCTTGCTCCATTGGCAGTCAATATTCGGATCCAGTTTTTTTGCGACCAGGTGTTTCAGTTGGTCATCATCAAAGAATTCGGCAATCAGGCCGTTTCCCTCTTCGTCATCCTCTTTGGGGAGTGGGTCCGGTTCGGGTGGGGCCGGCGCGTTTTCTGTAGAAGACTGGAGTTTGATATTCCTGAAATCAATGGGGGTTTTGTGATCGGTGCAGCTCAGAAACTGAATCGGTGCAGCTTCGATATCGGTTTTGGGCTGCTGATATTTATTGATTAAAACATCATTAATCCAGACGATGACTTCCGAGCCTTCCGCTCTGACTCGGAGTTTGTTCCAGCCCGACGGGCGAACGATCCACGGGGGAGTACCGATCGAACCCCAGTCCACGTGTTTGCGTAAGGTTTCATCCCAAACAGCGCCGAACATGCCACGCTCGAGTTCAATTTCCAGTCGTTTGCGAATTCTCACACCGGAATTCCCTGGTCCCTCCGGAAAGCGAAACTCACATTCCATATCAAAATCACGGTATTTTCCTTTTGTCTGCAAGTCTTTGTAACCGCCTGCCCAGGTAATTCGATACCCTTGCGAACCGGGATTACGTTGACAGCCTTTGGGATCCATCTCCATCTGATTGACGGAGGGACCGAGCAGGACAGTCCAGTCCTGAGCCGCGGCGACAGGGTCGTAGGTTAGACCTTTGACAATAGTTGAGTTCCATTCACATAAAATTCCCGCCCGTTTAGATGGATTCAGACCGGACCAGTTCTGAGTCGTTTTATTAAATCCGCTCTGCTGCTCTTGTTCGGTGGAAGCAAGACTTCTCAGAAAACGGGATTCCGGCACCGGATTACCGTCGCTCCAGGTCCATTTCTCTAAAGCAGGATTGTACCCCGCGTCGATCCAGCAGGTATCAACGTGATCCTGCAGCACACTGAGCAGAAACTGACTTTCTTCTGCGGATTCGATCTGTGCCAACTGGCCACCCAGCTGGGCACATACACGTCGGGCTTCATCAATCGTCCAGTTTCCTTCGACATAAACATATTGATGATCTTTGAAATTGACGCGTTTGCGACGGGCGATCTGGGAGAAGGATGGGAGCTCGGGAACCACGGGGGCTGCCAGTTTAACCTCCCCAGGATAATATACGCGGGGATAACACCACATGCTCCGATCGAATTGCGAGTTACCCAAATCATCGACACGCAGTTCCAGTCGCTTCGTACCCGAAGGGAGGGGCACAGCGATTTTCTCTATACAGGTTCTTTTACCCGTATAGACCGGTTTGCCATCGGCCAGAACAGTATATTTCACGCTCTGACTGAAGGGGCAATAAGCAATCGCCTCGAAGCGTGTCGCGCCAGCTGGTAATTCATAGATCAGCGAGGAAGGAGCATGTGCAAACAGAAATTCATGACAGGGTTGAAAACTTTCCGGTGTGAGTGGTCCTGAGCCAACCTCTTCAAAAGGGATGTTGTGAATCAGTTTTCCGATTTCCAGTTTCGATTCAGCAACTGTAAATGGTAGCGCAGCTTCTTCCTCTTTTCCGGGATTGAGATGTATCTGATCGACCGGACGTGAATGAAATTGAGGTTCACACCAGTAGACCCGGTCACAATATGTACTTCCAGCTGAATCCGCAATCAATTCCAGTCGATGTGCGACGCGTGGAAGATTAAATTGAATCTTTGCACAGGGAGCCTCACCCGTTTCAGTTACCAGTTTTCCGTCCACCAGGATCTGATACTTCACCGAGCGGCTCGCATTATTATAGGCATTCACAGAAAAACTGACGGCTTTATCTGGAACAGGACACACCAGACGGGAAGGTGCATGGGCTCCGTAATATTCCCTGCAGAATTCTGGCGCAGTGTTCACCATGGGCCAGATTGCAGAATAATCTCCCGTATCGTGATTGTCCCAGAGTGGCGGCTGATTGATTCCCAGACGACCGGCACCTACTCGGATCTGGATGGGGCGATGTTCGACCAGCCGTAGAATTTGAGATTTTGAATTATCCTGATTCGATACAGAAGCGGGATACAGCGCGTGTCGAACAGGACCAGACAGCCCACGGACCCTTGCTTTCTGGAAGATTGCTTCATTCTCAAAATTTGCCAGCCACAGATGCTGAATCCTGTTTACCGACCAGTGTGCTCTTTCATCGTTGGCCAGTTTCCATAAAGGGCCTTCCCACTGCAGAAAATTCTTTTGACCGTTCAGATCGACTTCGATCCGGGCTGTTTCGTCCTTATGTCGTACGCGAATGGTCAAATGATGAGGTACGTCATCTGCCAGAGCCTTGTGAGTTTTTTTGAGGGGACTGTCATCATAGTTTTTTTTGTCAATCGAGCTGATCACCGACTGTGTGCCGTCTTTGCGGCCGAGAATGAGATGCAGCATGTGACGACCAACGGGGAAAAAGACGCCCACCCCTTCTTTTTTGCCTTTGCGAATGAATTCGAACTCAGCGTCGTAATCCCCGATAATGATGGCTGGCAGGGGAAACCTCTGATACTGACCGGAAGAGGTTGATTTCAATCGGATTGATTTGCGACTGGGGTCTTCAGCCAGATAAACATTCCATTGATCTCCGGTCGCTTTCCAGTCGATCCCGTCTGACCATTCCAGCAGATCGACCCATTCCTCGATTTTCGCATCTGCAAATCGGTTAGAGGTAACCTGCTCCTTTCCACTCTCTGTTTGAGCGTAGACATGTGAAACGGAAACATCCTGAGATGCTGATAAAACAGCAAGTAAAACCACTATGGAAAATCTTAAGAAATAATTCACTGTTCGTTTCACAGTTTAACCCTTCAAGGCTGGAGTCATGAAAGATGATCTTCAGAAGATCAAATGATTATACTGTAAATAAGATCTGATGGAAGCAGTGCACCAGTTAAGAATCTGGACCCGGTTAGAAATCTGAGTCCTGTTGAATCTTCACACCTGGTAATTTTGTGGTCATCTTTTTAAATTTGTTGTTATCGATCACGGCAACAACGTCATTGTCAGTCCCTATTTTGCCATCAAAGCCGGATGATGTTCCAACAATGACATCGGGACCAAACTCATAAATAATCGTCCGGTCCCAGGCATCGGAAAATTCTTTTTATTGGTTGCGATTGCATTTTTGTGTGCAGCGGCTGTTTGCGCATGTTTCCTGATGAGTTCGATTGATCTGGCCGTTTTTCGCGCGTCGGTTTCAAACATTAAAGGCACTGTGATCAGTGTGAGAAGAAACACAATGCAAAGTAACGCTTTCACTGAGTTGAGCATTTTATCCCACCAGGCGTGCACATCTGATTAAAAGGCCAGATGCTCCTGGGTGTCCTGATTCCGGGTAGAGGGACTGACTGTGGCTTAAAACTTTCCGATAGTTAAATTGGCGATCAGGTATCTCATCCCGTCACTACTGATGAATGCAATACAGCTGGCTGCCGGTTCTCAGCAGCAGGTAACCGTTCACAATGCCGGCACCGTAGAGGGTCGGGCGGGAGAACATGGCTGCAGAGCGACGGCGTTCTTCTGAATCTTCATCGGCAGTCGGGACGTTGTTCACGGGGGGCGCGTCTTCGGTCCAGAGTTCATTTTCTGCGACGACTTTGAATTCGTTACCCGCCTGTAAGACGGTGGTGACTCCGTTTTTGCCGAAGAAATAAATGTGATCCCCCAGGCCGACCGGTGTGGCCCAGCAGGATTCTTTAATGCGGCTGGTGTAGACTTCTTTGCCGTCAGTCGCGTTCAGACAGTAGACTACGCCGACCCGGTTCACCCAGTACGCATTTCCCTGGTAGACGATGGGAGTCGCCCAGGAAGGGACCGGGCTTGCGTTGGTCCAGACAAACTGAGGCTGCCAGGTCTGATCCTGCTGTTTCACTTCAAACAGGCCGTTCGACTTTTTCGCCAGTTCGTTGTTATCACCTTCCCGTCCGGGGGAAGCACCGATCAGAAATTGTCCGTTTCCAGCCGGGAGGGGGCTGGTTTTGTTGTTGCCGCCCACTTGTTCGTAGGTCCAGAGCTGTTTCCCGCTCTGGGGATCATAGCCGTCGACAGAACCGGCGGAACTGCAGACGACCTGGAAAGTTTTATCCACCGGAACCAGCATGGGAGAACTCCAGCTGACGCGGCTCTTGCGGTCGGTTTTCCACAGTTCGCTGCCATCGGCTTTGCTGACCGCGGTCAGG
>JAGQQP010000011.1 GCA_020426085.1 Planctomycetaceae bacterium
ATTGACTGGCGCAGTGTGCTCTTTTTCGGTCTCCCGGGAATGCTGGGGACTTTGGTGGGAGCCTGGTTGGGGGGACTGGCTGCTGAAACCATTCAACTGGTGGTGTTTGGCGGTGTCTTACTGGCGGCCGCTCTGATCATGCTCAGAAAACCAGGCAATACAGAAGCGATTAATGACTCGTCCTCTCAACGGTCCCCGGCGTGGAAGATTGGACTGGAAGGCATCCTTGCGGGAATCCTGACGGGTTTTGTAGGTGTCGGAGGAGGCTTCCTGATCGTGCCGGCGTTAGTGATCCTGGGCAAACTTCCCATGCGTCTGGCGATCGGGACCAGTCTGGTCATCATTGCCTTTCAGGCCGCCGTCGGTTTTACAAAATACGAATTCTATCTGGAGGCAAACAATCTGTCAGTTGACTGGCAGACGATTCTGATTTTCGCTGTCATCGGTATCGTCGGCAGCATCATCGGACGCCAGATAAATACACGACTGAATCAGCAAAAGCTGAAATCGATATTTGCAGGTTTTCTACTTTTATTGGGAGGATTTGTGATTGTTCATGAAGGGGGCAAGTACCTGCATGCTGCAGCACCTGCTTCCACTCCTCCCGGAATTGTCCACTCGAATCACATTCAAACAAAGAGTCTGATCTCTGTTCATATTAACAAAGGAGAAAAGTGATGTTACTGAAATATTTCTATGATCCGAAACTGGCGCATGCTTCTTACCTCGTAGGGTGTCAAAAAACAAAAGAAGCGGTCGTGGTTGATCCGGGCAGAGACATCGACCAATACCTGGAAACAGCAAAACGCGAAGGGGTCAAGCTGACCGCAGTCGCAGAAACACACATTCATGCTGACTATGTCTCCGGTGCGCGCGAGCTGGCTGATCGCGTGGGGGCAAAGTTATATGTCTCTGATGAAGGCCCGGCTGAATGGAAGTATGAATATGCAGGCCAGTATGAATCACAGTTACTGAAAGATGGGGATACGTTCCTGATCGGCAATATCCGTTTTGAAGTGATGCATACTCCGGGACATACTCCCGAAAGTATCTCGTTCCTGCTGACAGACCAGGGGGGTGGGGCGACAGAGCCGATGGGAATCTTTACCGGCGACTTCGTTTTCGTGGGCTCCATTGGTCGACCAGACCTGCTGGAAGAAGCCGCTGGTATTAAAGGGAGCGCGGAAGCAGGTGCCCATCAGCTGTTTCATTCGGCGGAACGTTTCAAACAATTGCCGGATTATCTGCAGCTCTGGCCGGCACACGGTGCGGGAAGTGCTTGCGGGAAGGGGCTGGGTGCGATTCCTTCCTCAACCGTAGGATATGAAAAACGATTCAATCCTGCATTGCAGTATGATGACGAAACAGCTTTCGTCCAATACATTTTGTCTGATCAGCCTGAGGCACCGAAATATTTTGCTGTCATGAAACGCGTGAATAAGGAAGGCCCCGTCATTATCGGGGACGCCGGTCTGCCTGAGTTTTTCGAACCAGCTCAAATTGAAGTAGTCCGTGATCAGGCGACACTGCTTGATCTTTCTCCTACCAACGAGTTTTCACAGGCTCATGTGCCGGGAACAATGAATATTCCGCTGTCGATGCTGGCGGGTTGGGCCGGCTGGCTGGTGGACTATTCGAAACCTCTTTATCTCATCACGGAAGCGGATACATTAGCAGAAGCTGTACGAGTACTTCAGAAAATCGGAATTGATGATCAACTGCTGGGTGCGTTCAGCCGCTCTGAAGTTGTGACACAAGGATTGGCGACAGAAGATTATCCCGTGGAATCCCCCTCTGACCTGGCTCCACGGATTGAAGCAAACGAAGTCAAACTGATTGACGTGCGTGCGGATTCAGAATGGAATGCCAGTCATATCCCGCAGGCAGAGCATCGTTTTCTCGGTCGTCTTCCGGAACATCTGACGGAAATCAAGTGTTCCCAGCCGATTGTCGTCCAGTGTCAGAGTTCTGCCCGATCGGCGATTGCCGCCAGTCTTCTGCAGGCAGCGGGACTTGATGTCATCAATCTGGCAGGAGGATTTCTGGCATGGCAGGCGGCTGGATTACCTTCCACTTCGACAGCTCAGGATCCGGTGACCTGCAGTCCCGGCAGTATTAAAGCCTGTTCTCTGGAGAAATAAGCATGGTACCTTTCCTGGTTTTACTCACTATTTTCGCAGCATGGATTGTGATTCACATGTATCTTCTCCCTCGACTGGGAGTCGGTTCCTGTCCATTCAACTGCAGCAGCAGGTCAGAGGACGCAGCGCACAATCAGTCGAAGACGGACCGCTGCGATGATCGTTCCCGTTTCAACTCGACGACTAGCGGAGAATAAAATATGATTTCCAATATCAGTGAAAACTGCCAGAAACCTGATCAGACATTGCATGACTCTGATCAGGTGGTCCACCATCAGATTGTGATTGTAGGTGGGGGGACGGCGGGAATTACCGTTGCCGCCCAACTCACACGGGGCTGGTCGAATCAGCTCGATGTGGCCGTTGTGGACCCTTCGGACAGTCACTATTATCAACCTGCCTGGACACTTGTGGGTGGGGGCGCTTTTCGCAGGGAAAAAACACGGCGTGACGAAGCATCCGTGATTCCGCGTAAGGCGAAATGGATTCGTGACGCGGTTACCAAATTTGAGCCACAACTGAACCGCCTGATAACTCGTGATGGAAGAACAATTCAGTACGATTATCTTGTTGTCTGTGCCGGAATTCAGATTAAATGGGATGATATCAAGGGATTGAAAGAAAGTCTGGGACACGAAGGAGTCTGCAGTAATTATTCCTTCGAATCGGTAGGAAGTACCTGGGACAATATCAGTCATTTCAAAGGCGGGACCGCGATATTTACGCAGCCGGTGACTGGCATTAAATGTGGAGGTGCTCCGCAGAAGATCTGTTACCTGGCAGATGACTATTTTCGTCAGCACGGGGTGCGAGAGAAGACAAAAATGATCTTTGTCTCTGGAACCGGCAGTCTGTTTGCTGTCGAGAAATATCGGAAAGTTCTGGAACAGGTTGCCCAGCGCAAGAATATTGAGACCCGGTTCAATCAGAGTCTGGTTGCGATTTCTGCTGATACGAAGGAAGCAATCTTCCAGGATATGGAAACAGGAGAGGAGACCTCCGTCAGCTATGACATGATCCATGTTACCCCTCCCATGGGGCCTCCAGAGTTTATCGCACACAGTCCACTCGCTGATGAGAAAGGCTGGGTCGACGTCGATAAACACACGCTGCAGCATGTGCGTTTCCCTAATGTCTTTGCACTGGGAGACAGCAGTAATCTGCCGACCTCGAAAACGGCAGCGGCCATTCGCAAGCAGGCTCCCACAGTCAGTAAAAACCTGAGTTCACTGATTAAGGGGAAACCAATGACTGCGAGGTATAACGGTTACACATCCTGTCCACTGGTGACGGGGTATGGAAAACTGGTTCTGGCAGAGTTCGATTATGACAAACTTCCCGACGAAACATTTCCTTTCAACCAGGCAAAAGAACGCTGGAGTATGTGGCTGCTGAAGAAATATCTGCTGCCAGTACTGTACTGGCGGGGCATGCTCAAAGGACGCGTTTGAAGAGTTTCCTGAAACTGGCGCTGATACAAGAACTGATATTTAAGTAGGAAAAAAATAATGAAGACATCAATTCTGCGAAATGGAATGCTCGTAATTCTGATCTGTGTGGTCGCTGGTTCTGCTCTGGCCCAGCGCGGACCAGGTGGACGTGGTCACGGTCGAGGAAAAGGTGGACCTGGGCAGGGGCAAGGGCAGGGACATGACCGAGATCATGCCGACTTTCGCTATCTGCTGACCAATCATCAGAAAATCAAACGGGAAGTACGAGAGCTGCCTAACGGCGTCCAGACAATAACCGAATCACAAGATCCTCAGGTCGCTGCGAAAATCAGAGAACATGTCTACTGGATGAAAGAACGTATCGAAAAACAGCAGCCTATTAGAATGCGCGATCCGCTGTTTGCAGAATTGTTCAAACACGCCGGGCAAATCAAAATGGTGACTGAGAATACCCCCAATGGGGTTCGTGTTCAGGAGACTTCTGAAAATCCCTATGTAGCGAAACTGATCAAAGAACATGCGAAGACTGTTTCCGAATTTGTAAAACGCGGATTTCCTGAAGCGATGAAAAATCATCCTGTTCCCACGACCAGGAATGAGGTGAATCAAAGGGAATACATTCATCCGGTCATTCAGCATTATGGAAAAGTGGTACAGTTACCTGATGCTGCCCAGCAACCACGGCCTGAGAGTAAAATCTGTGTTGATCTGACTAAGGGGGGAGACGCAGACCAGTTGAATCCTTCGATTGAGAAACTGGCGCGCTATGTCAATATTTATCAGGGGGCCGGTAAAGCACCGGCGTCGGTTCAAATCGCCGTCGTTCTCCATGGAGATGCGACTCTGTGCGTACTGAACGATGATGCCTATGCACAGCGTTTCAAAACAGAAAGTAATCCCAACCTGGACTGTCTGCACGAACTGCATGAAGCAGGAGTTGAGATTTATGTTTGTGGTCAGTCACTGATCGGCAAGGGAGGCCAGCCGGAAGAAGTAGTCGTGTTTGCTGATGTCTCGGTCTCTGCATTGACATCGCTGGTCAATCTGCAGACAGACGGATATGCGTATGTCCCTTTATTAAAATAACATATTGTATTATTTCTTACAGATCATGAATTTCGTTCTGTTTATAATCCCTTCTGAAGTATGCCGGATGCGGAAGCTGTTCGAATTACGCTTCGGTGATGAATTTGGGGATTGCACAAGGTGAGATTGTCATGCGTTATTTCAGGGGAATTGGTTTCTTCTTTCTTTTGACGGGATGTTATCTGTTGTCCGCATTGTCGGCAGAAACTCCAGGTACAATCGGTGACCAGTACAAAGTTCCTGCTGAATACCCTCCCTCTGAACTGGGGGAGATTGTCAAGCTCGGAAAAGAGATTGTCGAACAGACAAACGTGCATCCACTTTCGAAAGACTATGTCGGTAATTCGCTGACCTGCAGTTCCTGTCATCTGAAGGCTGGTACTGATCCGCGTGCTGCCACTTTCCTGGGAATTGCCACTGCCTATCCCGCCTGGTCTCCCCGTGAAAAGCGGGTGATTACCCTGGAAGACCGCGTACTGAACTGTTTCATGCGCAGTCAAAATGGAATGCGGCCCCCTCTGGGGAGTAAAGTATCGACTGCGATTACCGCGTATATCACCTGGCTCTCGTCCGGGAACACAATCCGGATGAATCATGAAAAACCACTGGGGCCCAATCATGTCAGACCTCTTAAAATCAAGCCTGAACTGGCAAACGTACAACGCGGTGCGACTTTATATGTGAGTCAGTGTGCCGACTGTCATGGGGATGAGGGAACGGGAACCGAAGAGGGACCTCCTGTCTGGGGAGAGAAATCATTTAATACGGGAGCGGGTTTGAGCCACAATGACAAGCTGGCTGCCTGGCTGAAGGTGGCGATGCCTCCCGATGATGCGAATCTCTCAGAGCAGGATGCGCTGGACATCGCTGCTTTTATCAATTCGCATGAACGGCCCCAATTCATCCTGAAAGAGCATTTGCCGGCTGTAGAACGATTGGGGACTTACGACTGGCAGGAAAAATAATCGGGCCGAATGTGCTGTGTTGATCCTTTGTCCCTGGTGTGATGCGCGGTCATAACATGGAACAGGAACAGGTCAGTCGTGCTTTATCACGGATTGATTTGAGCCGGGATAAAGCCAGCCCTTCAGGACCCAGCTTAACAATGGAATCATGACCCATGTCATCAGAGGAACTGTGATAGAAGTGGTAATCGCAGCAGAGAGCAGAAAATGCAGTTCAGTCATATGGGGGCGAATGAGATTGATGATGGGAATGATCGAGACATAAACGGCAATCCATACAATGACTGCAATTTTATACTTGGGAGGTGGTTCGACCTGCTGGTGATCGTCGTGATGCGTCAGTTCAAACCAGGTTTCCAGACCTGTATTATGTGTGATCGCGGGGGGACAATGTTCCAGTGCATGCAGCCGGGAAATCCAGTATTCACGTTCCGGTGAACTCTTCCAGTTTTCCAGGTTCTCCAGTTGATCAAACCGCAAAACGATCTGGTAAGTAGGTTTTCGGGTGGATTCCTGCTTCAGAACTGTGGTTCCCATGTGGCCGGGAAATTTGAGCGAAGCCTGAATCGTATTCGTCAAGGTTTCTTCCCATTCCTTTTGATTTCCGGGAGCGGGGTGAGCTGTCACAACCATCGTCACAGGGTCAGAACTGGTGGCACGCATTGAATTCTGGCTTTCATGGAATATAAATTGCTTTTCCTGGTTACCTGTCAGAAGCAGTGTTTTCTGCACTGACATTTCAACGGTAACTCGACTGTATTATAGGCAGTCCTCAAACTGGTATTTTGAGATTTTTTAAGCAATTAAAATGGTAAAATATCATTAAATAACAGCTTATAGACACCCGTCGCGGCAGCTTCGAAAACTGGTTTTAAAAATAGTCTATACAACAATTAAAATTTCTGATAATGCAGGTCTGCAATCCCGATATATTTAGAGAGAGCCATCCGGATGGTCTCTCTTACAATTTCGAGTGCGCCAGGATTGTAAAAAGTGCAAGTGAAGGGTGGAAGGATTCACACAAATGAACTATCTGTCACGTAAATCAGGGGTTGCTCTGCTGGTTCTGGGATTGGTCTCTCAAGTTGGTTGTGCTTCAATGAATCATACCGAAGCAGGGGCCGCTCATGGTGCTGGGATTGGTGCCATCACTGGCGCGATTATCGGGAATTCATCCGGTAACGCCGGCGCAGGTGCTCTGATTGGTGCTGCTACCGGTGGACTGGCAGGGAGTCTGATTGGAAATGCCGAAGACGCCCGGGAAGAACGGGATGTGGCCATTGCCCAGGCAAATCATGAACGCGTCGCCCGTGCTGCAATTCATAACGGCGATGTTCTGCAGATGGCTCACAACGGTGTGAGTGACTCTGTGATCATGGGAGCCATTCGTAGTCGGGGTGGTGCCTTTGATTTGAGCCCCCAGACAATTATCATGCTCAAGCAGCAGGGGCTCAGTGATCAACTGATCGAATTCATGCAGCAACACAACTATGTGAGCTCTCCACAGCCTGTGGTGGTCCAGCAGGCACCGACGGTTGTCACTTCACCCTCTGTTGTGTTTGTACGGCCTCGTCCGCGACCCCGCTATGTTCGACCACACTATGGCGTGCACGGCCACTTTCACTTTTAATTAACGGTTTAACTGCACGACCTGAGGGGCTTTGTTCTTCCAGTCAACGGTCAGCCATAAAATGGCCTGACCATCCTGACTGCCTGTCGCCACAAAACGTCCATTTGGTGAGAAATCAACCGATGTGACTCCCTGTGCATGGCTGCTGAGTGTCAGGATTTCTTTTCCGGAATCCGTATCCCAGAGCTTGGCTGTACCATCGTCACTGGCGGTAAAGGCGCGGCTGTCATCTGGTGAGAAGACAACCGATGCCACGGGAGCCGTATGACCGGCGAGAACTGTTTTCTTTCCGGTCTCGATATCCCAGATAATCGCGGTATTATCTTCTGACCCTGAAATCAATCGTTTTCCATCATGGGAGTAAGCGACTTCCAGAACAGGCCATTCGTGTCCTTTGAATGTTTTCAGTTTTTTACCGGTTCCTGCATCCCACATCACCAGAGTTTTGTCATTGGAAGCGGTTACGATTTGCGAACCGTCGGGTGAGAAAATGGCACTTTTCACATGCGTTCTCGGTTGTTCCAGACGCATCAGCATGGCACCATTTTCGGCATTCCAGATTATAGATGTACCATCATCGCTTGAAGTGAGAATCCGTTTTCCATCTGGGGAGTAGCGGACCGTGTTGACATACCCGTTATGTTTCTGTTCCAGTTTCTTTTCGGCCTGACCTGTCTGAGTATTCCAGATTTTTGCAGAGTTATCCCAGCTGCCTGTCACCAGCCATTTTCCGTCTGGTGAGAATGCTGCGGATGCCACAACACCGTGCGGGTGAAACGCCATGATCTGCTGGGCGGTTACATCGTTCCAGAGTCGAGCATCGCGCCCGCCAACTGTCAGAATCGAATTGTGGTAAGGTGAAAAGATCGCAGTCCACAGCATGCCGCCTTTGGAACGAAAATCCAGAAACGGATTCAGTTGACCGTTCTTTCCAGGAATTTTCAGTTCGGTTCCGGTTTCCAGAGCCCAGACTTGAATGACACGTTGTTGCACATTGGCGGTCAAGAGTCGTTTATTATCCTGTGAAACACTGACAGAGTTAATCAAGCCGTTCACAGGTTGAATGGTTCGAGTTACTTCCGTTGTCGCAAGATCCCAGACTCGTACCAGTCCATCAGCACAACTCGTTACGGCCTGTTTACCCTGATCAAAAACAGCCATGGAGAGAATCGCGTCGGGATGCTTCAGAATTTTACCCTGATTTTCTTTGCCCGTCGCCACATCCCAGTTACCCACGGTGTTATCACCACTGGCAGAAAGTACGGTTTTTCCGTCTGGTAAAAAGGCGATTGCTGTGATGCGTCGCGTATGTCCGGTCAACTTATGTAATAATTTACCTGCTCCAATATCCCACAGCATACAATGCCCGCGTGCATCGCCACTGACGCAATATCGTTTGTCGGGTGAAATGGCGACCGCACTGACTTCCGAATGATGTCCAGTCAGTTCTTTGAGCAGTTTTCCTGTCGCGATGTCCCAGATGCGAACGGTTTTTTCATCGCTGCCTGTTACCAGTAGTTTTGAATCAAATGAAACCGCAATCGCGGCGCTGCGTCCGGTATGTTCAAAGCGTTCGTGTTCGGTTCCGGTCTGGATATCCCAGATGCGAACCGAATTATCAACGGCTGCCGTGGCGAGACGTTTGCCATCAGGCAGGAAGACAGCACTCGAAGCCAGGAAGGCGTGACCTTCCGTAAATTCTTTGTTTGGTTTTCCTGTAGAAACGTCCCAGGAGATCGCTGTTTTATCACGACTGGCGGTGACCAGCTGTTTTCCATCGTGTGAGAATGAGACATCCAGAATGGCATCGACGTGTTGAGCCAGAACACGTCCTTTGAGGGTGCGGATTTCGGCATAGTTTGCGATGTTCCATAATTTCAGCTGGGCATCGTGGCTGGCAGAGAGAATCCACTTACCATCATTGAGAATCATAGCAGCCTGAACCCAGCTGTCATGACCACGAAACGTTTTCAGTGCTTTCGTCGTCTCGATATCCCAGAGTTTGACTGTATTGTCATGGCTGGCCGAGATCAGCATCTTTCCATCCTTGGTGAATTCCGCAGACTGGACGCTCTCCTGATGACCTTCAAAGGCGACATATGCTGGTGGTTCGTTTTCTTTTCCGGAGACCAGTTTTGAAAAATCGTAAGGGACGATATCTTCCGGTCGCCATAAGAGGATACGACGATCATAGCCGCTGGTAACCACATGTGTGCTTTCTTCATCGGGCGAGAAGTGCGCTGAATAGACCGGACCCTGGTGACCGGTGAAGGGGGCTCCTTTTTCTCCTGTTTCCGTATTCCAGATGACTGCCGTTCCATCCTGACTGGCTGTGACAATTCTTCTTTCATCTGTGGAGAAGTTGGCATCCCAGACCCACCAGTTGTGTCCCCAGTAACGCTTCAGCTGATCGCCTGATTTCACATCCCAGAGTCGGGCTGTTTTGTCATAGGAACTGGTTAAAAGACGTTTCCCGTCTTTCGAAAACGAAATGCTCAAGACGCCTTCTGTATGTCCCTGGTCAAAGGGCGCAGTTTTTGAAGTGTCTTTGAATTGAGTCGGAATCAGTGCATGAGAGTCCAGATTCCAAAGTTTGATAAAGCCCGTCGGGTCTTCACTGCCGGTTGCCAGGGTTTTCCCGTCAGGGCTGATGGCGACAGCGAGTACCGGATGTTTCTGGTGATCGAAGGTCGCGAGGACTCGTCCCGTCGTTCGATCCCAGAGGCGGGCAACCCCATCTTTACCACCCGTTGCAAACTGAGAACCATCTTTGGAGATCGCTAAGGCGTCAATAGGAGCTTGCGCATCGAAGGTTCGACTGCTTTGCGAGCAGAGATGCATTAAGCGACCCCATTCCCAGTTGCGCAGATTTTCCGGGCATTGGTTGAGTAATTCCACTGCGCTTTCAAATGCATTTTCATCGATTTTCGCAGCTGCCAGACCGATACGGGCGATATAGGCTTCGTATTCTTCTTTTTTCTTGGCGTCTTCTGCGATTTCTTTTTGAGCGATCGCTTCCTTCTCAGATTCTTTTGCTTCCTTTTCAGATTCTTTAGCTTCCTGCAGTGCAATTTCTTCTTTACGCTTGGCTGCGATTGCTTCTTTAAGTGCCACGTCGGCTTTTTCACGTGCCACCTTTTCGAGAGCCTGGGCCTCGACTGCTTTTTTTCGCTCCTGAACTGCAGTATCACGTTCTGTCTCTGCGACTTTTTCTGCCTCGAGTGCGCGATTGGCTTCGGCGCGGATCCAGAAGAAGGCTCCGGTAACGACAAACAGCACGGTTGCCAACATACCCACGAACACACGTTTTGCAGCACGAAGACGCTGCTGACGGGCATCACGTTCGGTTTGCGCAGCGCGGATTTTTTCGATCAGTTCCTGGTGTGCGGGGGCTTCTGAATTTAAAAGCGAGAGTCCCAGGTCATAGTCCCCTTTGCCGTAGGCCAGACCTGCGTAGCTAAGTGTTGCTTTTTCCGCTCCCACACTCGCTGTACTGTTTTCCGGCCAGAGCGAAAGGGCTTCCTGAAATCCAAACAGAGCACGGGAGAACAGTTCGTAATTTTCCGTCTCGATGGCTTTGTTCAAATCGGATTCGGCACGTGTTGCCAGTGAGATACTTTCCGAATGGGACTGATAAGCCAGGATTGCCTGCTGGAAGGCCTGCACACTGGGATAACGATCCTGTGGGCGCAGCGCCATTGCTTTCATTGCGATGTCGACAAGCTCGCCTTTTTTCTCGGTGGGAACAATTTTATTCTTCGCGGCTGACATCAGGCATTTCATGGCGGTCTTGCCTGTATGAGGCGGACGACCCGTCAGGATTTCGTACAGAATAGCGCCCAGCAGGTAGACATCTGAGAGAGGCGATATTTTATCAACAGGCCCCGTTGCCATCTCCGGCGCCATGTAAGCGGGGGTTCCCCCCATACTGGATGTTGTGATGATGCTGCTGGATTTACGAAATCCGGATGTCGACTGTGCCAGGCCCCAGTCCATGACCAGTACTTCACCAAATTCCCCCAGCATAACATTTTCGGGTTTCAGGTCGCGGTGGACCACACTGCGGGAATGGGCGAAAGCGACCGCATCGGCGACTTTCATCAGAATGTTGAGGTTCTCTCCCAGTGTGTTTTTACGGATCGTTTTGAGCCAGGGGCGTCCCTCGACTTTTTTCATTGAGTAGAACAGCGCGCCCGTATTATTGCTGCCCACATCATAAATGGGAACAATATTCGGGTGATCGAGTTCTCCGGTGACAACAGCTTCTGCGAGAAACTTGTGACGTTGCTCGCTACTTTGCGCGGTCTTGCTTTTCAGCATTTTGACAGCGACTTGTCTGTCGATGGAAGTCTGTCGTGCGGTATAGACAACCCCCATCCCCCCCTGACCGAGGATCTCCAGCAGTTCGTATTCTGCATTATCATTGAACTCTGAGTTTGTGGTGTCACTGAACTCACGTTTTTTGATGACCAGCGAAGTCTGATTTGAAATCAGTTCTCCTGGTAAATCGGGGGCTTTGATCGTCATATCCGGACGGTCTGCCATTGTTGCCATATCATCGCCCCAGGCAGAATTCATCGTTGCCATCAGCTCAGGAGGGACATCATCTGAGACCAGAGTCGCTTCGATATCGGATCGCGCATTTCCATCTTCGACAAAAGTGGCGCCAATATCGGTATTCTCAACGGATTCATCCAGAATTAAAGTCTGATCATTTCTATCTTCTGGCTGATCATCGGGATTTTCGTTAATCGTCTGCATCCCGGCCCAGTCACCCCGTTCATCCGACTCCATGGTCTGGTCAAGTTCCATTGATTCAGGATCGACGACCGTCGCATAAATATCATTCTCGGGACTATTTTCGGCTATTGTCTGTTCATTCGATGGTAGATCTTCGAAAGTATCCTGTTCCGACTCAGCGGCATCGCTTGTCTGGAAAAGTTCTTCGGAATCTGCCGTGTCGAATGTGTCACTCGTTATTGTTTCGGAGTCCCATTGATCGGAAATGATAGTCTGATCAATTTCGCTGCTGCGGTCATCAGAATCAAAGTCTGAATCAGATTGAGTCTGGCCATTTTGCGCATTCAGCTCATCAGATGATTCTTCGTTCTCTTCTTTTTTGTCTGGATTGTCATTCATAATGTTACCCGCGTTTTAACGTTACATACGGTTTCGAGTGTAACGTTGCTCTCTTTACTAATTGAGAATGATGACTGTGGTCGGATATCTGATTTATTTATAACAGGAACGATCTCAGCAAACGCTGACATCAGGGATTATTACGATAGATATTGTAATGACGATTGAGTAATCGGTTACAGTACTTCTCGAGTGCTGTTTCTCGTTCTTCAATCGTTGCCGGTTTTTTCAATAATGATTTTCCATGATAATAGCCTGAAAGCAGAGCGGCACTACTCCAGGCCTGCTCGCTGGTGATTGACTGCTGCTGATCACCACGTGTGTCGAATTTGTTGAATTCCTTCAAAGCATCGCCAGAATCCAGCCGTGGAAATTCAGCAGCGCCTTCCAGGAATGTCGCTTCAGAGGGGAACCAGTCTTGTATGAAATCGGAGAGTCCACTGTCAGCAAGGATGACCGTTACCAGCTCTTCAATCTGACGCAGTGATTCCGAAAGCGAGTCTTCCGTACTCAATTGACTTGTTTTCTGCTGACTGGCGTCGTTACCGGAATCCGATTCTGTGGGAGGTGTAGACTGCTCCTCTGTAACATCACTGGCTTTACCGTTACGGATGTCGACATCCATCAGCAGGCGAACTCGTTCTTCTCCCGCTTCTTTCAGATAGATCTGGTAGCGTCCATCTGGCAGTGTTTTGAACACTTTCGGCAGGTTGTCCAGATCCGATTCCTGAAGTGGTACATCTTCGATAACATCCCCATTGGGTGCCAGAATTTTCAAAAAGACCAGGCGTTCTGCGTTTTTATTTGCTTCGTTAATTGCCGAATCGAGCAACTGTGATTCTTTGTTTGTGAAGATGCTCTGGAAATTCGATGTCGAATCAAGAATGATTTCCTGTTGCGGGAAGACCAGTTGTGGCACCTGGGGAGTGGTATCTATGGCAACGGTAGCCAGACCCTCACCAGGGGTTTCCAGTAAACCGGTTTCGATCGTGAAATCCAGAGTTCCATTTCCATCAGAGAACGTAAATTGTTTATCGCCTTGCATTGTGACGATAATCGGGATGTCAGCTGCCGGGTTTTGGGGATCCGGGTTTCCGGCGTAAGTATGCTGGAACTCAAATGAGCCGGGGTTATCAAAATTGAAGGTCTCAACCGTACCATCACCCCAGTCGATGGTGATGAAGAAATTCTGTTCCGAGAATCGTCCGAAATCACCCGTTACTGTTCCAACACCTGTTGGCAGAATCTGTGGCGTCAGAATATTCCGTAAGTCAGGAGGTAAACCTGCGATAGCACCTGTTTGTGAATTCAGAGTCGTGTTGGAATCAATGGAGACTCCACTGGAGCCATGGCCTGAAAAGATCCCTGTGCCTGCCACACTGTAATCAGAGGGGGTGCCTGTATCATTGATATCCAGGATGCCATCACCCGCCTCAACATTAATGTTTCCATTTCCACCGGATGCGCGGACAGAGGCATTCAGTGTTAAGTCGCCTGGGCCTGTTGATTCCAGATCAATGTTTCCACCGGAATTGTTGATGACGGGCGAATCAACGGTCAGCGGGCTTGCGTTTGAAATGATGATATCACCCGCTGTATCAGCTGAATTTGTGATTCCTGCAACACCATCCACGGTTCCAATGGTTAATAATCCGCCCCCCGTGCTGTTATTGATCTGGATACTGCCTGCATCAGTATTGACTCCAGCCAGTAATGATACGGCGGTCTCAATGGAATTTGTCGAACCGGTGCCTGTTGCAGTTCTGAACACAAGTTGCTTGGATATGATGTCTCTGCCGCCAGTATCGCCCGAATCGGTGATACCCCCATCCGTGCTTGTCAGCCGGGTAAATGTGGATGTCATCAGTTGGCCAACGTCGATATTATCACCGGCCTGTAAATCCAGAATACCAGTTCCCGCATCGAAAACAGTGCCGTCAGACATACTGATGCCACCACCGCCTGCTCCCAGACTGGCCGAATCAGCCAGTAATGTAATCTGGCCATTAGATGAACTGATATCGCCTTCTGCGCCGAAGTTCAAACTGTTTTGTGCTGTCAGGTCAATTGTCCCACCGCTTGTACTGAAACCATCGTTGACTTGAATTGAGGAATTGATACCAGTCGCGGTAATCGCGATAGTTCCCGATCCATCCGTTGAGACAACATTTGTCAAAACACCCGGATTTTCAAACAGCATCGATCCGTCACCGATGATTGTGATTGCGGAATCAGTTGTTGAAACTTCTTCGAATGTTGTATCTCTGCCTCCAGATTGCTGGAAATCAATGGTTCCATTACCAGTGGTCAGGCGGGTAAAGCTGACATCACCGGTGTCTGTCGAAGAGGTGTTATTCAGGTTTATGTTACCGGTTGTGGTGTTGACTGAGAGTGTTCCACCGGAAATTTCAACGGGGTCACTGTTACCAATTCCGTTTTCAGCCTGCAGTGTGATTGATCCACCGACAGCATCAATATCGATTTCAGGAGTACCCTGATCGTCAACCGCATCATTAATTTCACCAGCTGAGGTGATCGCAATTGCCCCGTTTGGACCAGAAACGGACCCGAGCAGAATATTCCCAAATCCAACAGTTGAAATTGTGATTTCCGGAGTGGTTCCACCGGCTGCAATCGATGTCAGTGTCAACAGATCTGACTGTGCATCACCGGTGTTGGAAATGATAATATTTCCGTTGAGGGTGGATGCGAAATCTATGTTCAGAGATTCGTTTCCGACCTGCTCCAGCTCTATGTCTCCTTCTGCTGTTGAAAGGCTTGTTGCCTCGGCAGCTGTAAATGCCGTGTTGTGCAGCAGGATATCACCCGTTGTTGTGTCTGCAGAAAACGTTTCTGCACTGAACTCGAGAGTGTCACCTGTGCCGATTCCCGTAGCTGCGTTGAGATCGAGGCTGGATGCATGGATGTTGAGCGGGTCAGGCAGCCCGTCATTCAAATCAATGATGGCAGCTTGCGAATCGATGAGAACATCATTCGATACCGTTTCGATAAATCCGGTAAGGGTTACATCTCCTCCTGCAAGGATTCTGATATCTCCGGATGTCGTCTGAAGAATATCATGTACAATCAGAGCATCGGTTTCGAAAATCTGGATTTCACCAGCAGTTGCGTTGACGATGTTGATCTGGTCAACGTTCGTTTCAATATGTTGATTGGCATCCCCGAGCTTTCCAACACCCTGGACTGAAATAATCGTGGCGAGTGCTCCCGATTCATTGGCGATCAGATCTTCACCCAGAAGGTCACCCGAATCAATCAGGCTGGCATCAGTTTCGATACGAATGGCGAAATCAGTCGCATTTAAAGTCGAGATCTGGCTCAATTCAATGTCGTCGGTTGCATCCAGGCTGACAATTCCATCGCCGGCGTTGATGAACGTTCCATCGTTCATTGTAATTGCACCTCCCGCACCAGCATCAGCATCGGCTGTCAGGGAGACACTGCCTGATGTACTTGTCAGGTTTGTTGTGCCATTGAAAATGATATCATTCGCCGTTTCAATAGTGACAAATCCTGTCTCGCTCTGAATATTCGCGTTGAGGATTAAATCAGCGTCAGTATCCGTGGTTTTGAGAAACAAAGTACCAGTACCCTGAGTCTGAACCAGATTCGAAATCGTGATACCGCCGACAGAGGTGAGAGAAACATCTGTGTCGGTTCCGCCGAGCAGCGCAATGGAATCGGAATTAACATCAACCAGTTCCAGTGCAGGGGAGTCGTTGCTGATGATCAATTCATCGCCGGTTGTTGTGCCGTCAAATTTCTGAGCTGTAATCTTAACCGTTTCCGCTGACTCTGACTGGAATAAGATTGTATCCACCGCATTGATATCGATATCGCCACCACCTGCGTCAATGATATCAGGTGCATCCAGTCGCAGATTTCCGGTTTGTAAACCGGTCGGTACAGTGATGGATACATCAGAGACCAAAGCGATCGTATCCTGTGTATTACTGATACCAGTGGTCGTTGACACATCAATGGCTCCGCCGGTTACTTTTATGAATGTGGTTCCGGCTGTTCCAGTTCCCGCATCCAGATTAAGCAATTCTGGTGTGGTATTCAGGTTGTGGATCGTAATGAGATTTCCACTGGTGATATCCACGTGGTCAACTGTCGTCTGCAGTGGATCAAAGCCTGCTTCAGTAAAGACGTTGGTGATGCCACCGACATTACGACCCGCGACGATTGTTAACAGGTCTCCTGTTGTCAGATTGCCATCAGTACTGTCTGAGTCCAATACATCCCGGTCTGAATTCAGGGTAATGTCGGCCGTGTTCTGAGCATTCAATGTGGTAACAAGGATATCACTGTCTGCTCCGGTTGCCGTCAGCGTTATCCCGTTGTTGATGTCCGATGCAGAATTGTTAGTAGAGTTAATATCCAGGGCGGTAATCGTACCGGCAGCATTGACGGTAATAAAACCATCAAAGGTGGTGAGCTGAGTTAAGATGACGCTGTCGACTTCATCGATGTGGATTCCGCCTGAGTTTGTATTTACCTCTGCGGTAATGCTGTTGACGTCAGTGTCGACTTCGATACCGTCGGCTGTCAGTCCTGCACTGCTGGATGTTAACTGCAGATCGTCTGCAGTAATGCGGTTACCATCGGTCGCTGTGTCGAGAATACCATCATCAGCGGTCAAAATGACATCGGCATTGCCGACTGCCGTGATAGTCGTAACAAGGATATCGCTGCTGCTGCCGGTCGCAGTCAGTATGATATCATTGCTGTCGTTTCCTGAGTTATTGGTTGATACGACAGAAGTAGCCGTGATGGTGGCTGTCGAGTTGATGACAATTTCACCGTCAAATGTAGACAGGTCCAGTAATTCAATAGCAATACTGTTATCAATTAACAGATTGCCTGCATCAGAGACCGTGGCAGAAAGTGTACTGATGGCGGTTTCCAGTGGATTACCGGTTCCAATGCCTGTTACCGCATTGAGAATCGCAGTAGATGCTGTGATGTCAGTGTGTGAATCTCCATTGTCCAGAATTGAGGCAGAGAATGATTCGATATTTACGGTGCCTGTAGTAGTTAAACCAGACAGCAACACATTGCCATCTGCATTCAGGATGATGTCACCGCTACCTGCATCGATCAGAGAGAGATCGGTCATGGAAATGCCATTTCCATTGTTGCCAGCCGCATTATCAGCAGTCAGAGTCACTGTGCCTGAAGTCGAATCAATTAACGCATTCGCGCCGAAGAAGATATCGTCTTCAGCGGTCAGAGTCACAAGCCCTGTATTGCTTTTAATGGTGGAATCCAGATCAATGCCGTTACCTGATCCGGTCGAGTTCCCCAGAAGTTCGATGTTTCCTGTTCCGGTTACTGAGACAACAGCACTGTCAGAGATTTCTATGCCGTCATCACCATTTGAAGTTCCGTCGATTGTGATTTTTCCATTTGTGGAACTAATCTGTCCGGCGGACGTCTGGATCAAAACCCCCTCGGATGCAATCCCGGTGCCGGTTGAAACTCCAGTAATAGTGATGATCCCGTCGGTCGATTGAATGTTACTGTTGATCTCGACACCGGCCTGATCTGCAGAGGTGGTACCATTGATGCTGACATCTGCGTGATTGACACCTGAGTCATCACTGGCAACAATCTCCGCCTGATCTACCAGCAGGAATCCTGCACCAGAGCTGGCATTCCCCGTGATTTCTATGTTTCCGACCAGAGATTTGACTGTGGTTCCGAGATCCTCAATCAGAACACCTGTATTCTGATCGATGCCCGTTCCACCAGTTCCCTCGATGGTAATCGTTCCTGCCAAGGCTACCGTATCAGTTGAACTGACTACGGTTCCCGAATGCAGGTGCACGCCATAATGATTACTGGTTCCAGCGTCTAAGCCGCCGAACCCAGTGAGGTTGATGCTTCCCAACCCCGAAGTTGTAATACTGGAGTTTTCAGCTTCGATGCCAGTAAAATCTCCAGTGGTCAATCCGGTGGAATTAGCCAGAAGAGTGATGCCACCATTTACCGTCTTCAGATTACTGCCGCTGTTAAGTTTAATATTACGTGTCGACGTCAGTAATAAGACTCCCGTACCAAAGGTCGCGACGGTCGTTGTCACATCGACGGTCAGGGTATCGGATGCATTGAATGTGACCGATCCGGCTGATGATTGCGAGTCTTCCGTGATGTCAAGTGTACCCGTGACGTTGACGACCATATCGGCGTCCGCATCTACTCCAACCTGGGCAGTGATTCCACCGATTGTCAGATTGCCTGTGTTGTCGAGGAACAGGCCACCCGTTCCGGCATCGGCTTCAAGGAATGACACGGATGTATCAATCGCATCTGCCTGTTGTCCGATGCTCAGATTTGAATTCATAATCAACTGACTGGCGGTAACATTGTCAACTCCAGTGCTGTCATTGTCTGTGATGCCTCCGGCTGTGGACGTGATATCAACCAGACCACCTGCAGTTGTAATTGACGACAAGGCGACATCATCATAAGCAGACATGAGAATCTGGCCGCCCTGAGATTCGATGGAACTTCCAGAGTCGAGAGTAATCGCGCCTGCACCGGAATTGTCTTTGTCAGCAGTCAGGGTGATCAGGCTGCTGGACTGTGCGACAATGCTGCCGGTGGAAGTCAGATGAATATCATTGTTTGCCAGGAACGTGATGGTGCCATTCGTGCTGGAGACAAGAGCGGTGATCAGGATGTCATTCCCGGCTGTGGCTGAAATGTATTCGTCAGTCGTAAACGCGCCATTGATGTTGATATCATTGGTCGAACTGATGTCTACGGTAATGCCCGCGCCACCTGTAACAGAAGCATTATAAGTGATATCTCCGGATGTGTTCGAAGTGAAGGCCGTTGATACTCCCAGTGTGATATCGTCATGATAAGTTTGCGATCCAGTCGTTTTGACGATACCGCCATTGATATTGGTCGTGCCACCAGCATTGGTCGTTAGACTGGCAAGTGCAGCAGTATCACCTACTTTGTCTTCAAAATTCGTATTACCTGCTGTATTGATGACGAGATTAAATGTTCCATCTAATAAGGAATCAAAAGTAATATCACCTGAGGATGCACTCTCCAGCCGTGTATCGGCACCCAGCAGGACTTCATCATTAAAAGTTTGGCTACCTGTTGTATCAATACTACCCCCATTGATATTGGTAATGCCATTCGCATCCGTCGTCAGACTGGCAAGGGGATCGATGTTTCCAACAGCACCGTTGAATGTGGTGTCGCTTTCTGTATTGATTTCGAGTGTGAAGGTCCCATTCAGAGTCTGGTTGAAGATAATGTCAGCTGCTGCAGTACTTGTGAGAACAGTATTCGCTCCCAGGATGACATCGTCATTATAAATCTGAGTTCCCGTCGTTTTTACAATCTCACCATTGAGGTAGGTGGTCCCTCCCAGGTTGGTCGTCAAAGTCGTAAGAGCCTGACTGTTACCGACAGCACCACCAAAGATCGTATCACCCGTGGTATTAATCATCAGGTTGACACCGCCATCGACCGTTGACACGAATTCGATAGAACTTCCACCTGAGCTGGTTAACGTCGTGTCGGTCAGAAAGTGGACGGCATCGTTGTATAACTGTGAACCCGTTGTTGTGATTGTCCCACCAGTAAACGTGCTGTCGGATGTTCCTGAAGTGCTGACTTCGACAGAAGTCGCGATCACTTCCGTCTGGATGTCAACGTTTCCAGCATCAATGAGCACATCTCCCAGTAAAATGGGAGTGGGTCCCTGGAAGGTGATACTGTCATCGCTGTCTCCCTGAATCGTCAGGTTGGCAGTGAATAAACTGTCGAGTGTTGTGATCAGGATTGTATCTGCACCTGGAGCGGCACTGCCACTGTTGGTACGAATCGTTATTGATCCGGTGGGATTTTGAAATACGACTGATTCACTGAGGTCTGAATCAATAAAGGAATATTTATTCCCGGGTGCGCCGTCATCGCTCAGAGTGATGATTTCATCGGCATCCGTAAAATCGAATTCCCGATCAGCGATGAGCAGGTTGTCGAGGATCGGTTCCAGACCGGTAAAGCTGATTGTTGTTGTAAGATCACTCAGGGTGACATCGGTAATGGTGATGACACCATCTTCTCCATCAGCCGGGACGCTATCAGGAGTAAAGACATAAGCAACGGAATCTGCTTCTACCGGGACAGCATGATTGAGGACCAGGGCGTCACCGCCAACAAGGTTGTTCAGATAATTGCCGTCGTTGTTTTGGGATCCACCGTGGAAGAACATTCCGCCAGTGGGATTTGCAAATCCGTTGTCCGGCTGATTGATGATGAAGACATCGTCACCATCCAGCCCATAAAAAGTAACAGAGGTAATTCCCGTCAGCGTTACCAGAGCTTGAACATCAGGAACTCCGGTTACATCGCGTGTCAGGACGAAAGTTGCTTCTGTTTCACTGGAGAAAGTGATTTCGAGCAGATCGTCCTCGCCGGTTCCGTAAATGACAATATCGCCGGTTCCATAAACTCCTGGATAAAGAGTCGGCGGATTCTGGTACGCTCCAATATGTGGGGTGTTTGTATTCGTGTCTGCAGCAAATTCCGAAGAGCCATAGACGGCGGCAGATCCAAAGCCGATGGTAAACTGAGTTTCCAGCGAGTCAGTAGGAACATAGTTGGGATCATTCGCGTAGGCAAACAGAGGATCGCCGAACGTGTTGGTTGAATCCAGGGTAACGTTGGAATCCAGGTCGTTCCCGTTAAAAGTATTGTAAGTGACGTTCGCATTCAGAGGAGCAAGCACGCCAAAACCCTCGATGGGGGGCAGCGGAGGTTCGGCCTGAATGTAGAGCTGGATCGTCGTGTTACTGTCTCCGGTGGCAATGGTCGTTCCGGGGGCATCATCAAGTGCCCAGTGAGCGACCAGTCGTGAATCGCCGGTCAGTGTCGCAACTCCGCTGGTGCGAATTGCATCACGATCAGTCTGAACTAATACATCGTTGAACCAGCCGATATCATCAATCATCACATCAAAGGCACGTGACG
>JAGQQP010000120.1 GCA_020426085.1 Planctomycetaceae bacterium
AATTTCGATTTGTCGGAAAGTCGTGAATTTAGCCCCGGAAGTCCATACGACTCATTTTAATCTGGCCAATGCCCTCGCGAAAACGGAAGAACCAGAGGCAACCGAGCAGTCTTACCTGCAGGCACTGCAATTGGCCCCCCACCACCTCGATTCATTGAAAAATTATGCCGTCTTTCTGACGGCACAGAAAAGATACGAAGATGCAATCTCGGTTCTCAGAAAAGCAGTCATTTTACGGCCGGACTGTTGGGAACTGTTAAACAATCTGGGCATCGTTTATAGCGAACAGAAAGAATTCGAGATTGCCATCAAATGTTTTCAGGATGCTTCAAAACTGGCACCTGAAAATCATGAAATTGTATTCCACCTGGGTAAAGCATTAGAAGAAGCAAAACAGTTACCCAGTGCCATGATCACCTATCGGGAAGTGTTAGCAAAGCATCCCAATCATCCCGGAGCGGCTTTTCACCTGGGATCCCTGTGTGCTTCACTTGGCGATCTGGAATATGCTTATGAAATCTTCCAGAAACTCTACCAGAGTGATTCCACGAATACGGCTTCCCTATACGGAATGGGGTCTATCAGATTACGCCAGGGAAAAGTTGGCTCTGCCGTAGGTTATTTCGAATTGCTGGTTGAGCTTGAACCGTCTCATCTGCAATCAAGATTAAAACTGATCGAACTCTATTCCTCACAATTGCGAAATGAGGAAGCAGAAAATCAGGTCGAACTGGCGATCAAGGAGCATCCTGAAAATGCCAGTCTCTGGAACTATCGAGGGCACTTCAGCAATTCGAGAAGGCAGACAAAGAAAGCGTTGAAATATTTTCAGCGTGCGCAGGAACTGGATGATAAGTACGTACCTGCCTATTTAAATCTGGCAACACTGTATCAATCCACGGGGCAGTACGAAGAAGCGAAAGAGGCGCTGGAAAAAGCTTACGCCCTGCAACCTCTGCCGGAATATCGCCTCGCGATTGCCAGCCTGCTGCCTCCCATTCCTGCTTCTCTCGAAGCGATTGAGGAAGTACGTCATTCATTTATGCAAAAAATCGAAGGCATGCACAAAGACGGCGTGCAAATCGACGCTTCGATCAAACTGACGCCAGGTACATTTTATCTTGCCTACCAGGGATATAATGATCGCCCCCTCCTCGAACGAATGGTGGAACTGCATCTACTTAAGAACACACTCAGTTGGGATCCACAAAACCCGACGGTCAAACGCGATGGACGGATTCGGATCGGCTTTATCTCCAGCCTGTTCTATAAACATACCATCGGGTCTCTGATGAAAGGCATCATTGAGAATTTTGACCGGGAGAAATATCACGTCATCACAATTTCGCCTACAAAATATACAGACTCCGTTGCACAGGAGATCCGCAACAACTCTGATGAATATGTCTTCCTGGGTATCGAATTACGTCAGGCCAGCCAGATGCTGCAAAGCCTGGAACTGGACGTCCTGTTCTATGCTGATATCGGCATGGATCCATTCATCTTCTCCCTGGCAACCACCAGACACGCCCCCGTACAGTGCGTGACCTGGGGACATCCCATCACGACGGGACTGAAGACCATTGATTACTTCATTTCCAGCAAACTGATCGAACCGGAAGACGCCCAGGAACACTACACAGAACAACTGGTTCAGCTGGATTCCCTGCCCTCATATTACTACCGCCCTGCACTGCCGGATAATATCAAAAACCGGGCTGCCTTCGGCCTGTCCGACGACGAACATGTTTACGCCTGCCCCCAGACTCTATTTAAGATTCATCCGGAATTTGATCAGATCCTGGCAGGGATTCTCAAGCAGGATCCGAAGGCCCGGATTGTCATGATTCGGGATCAGACATCCAAATGGAAAGACCTGGTGGTAACCCGATTCAAAAAAACATTCCCGGATCTGGTTGACCGGATTCTATTCCTGCGGGGTATGCCCACTCCCGATTTTCTGAACCTGATTTATATTTCTGATGTGCTACTCGACCCTCTGCACTTCGGAGGCGGTAATACTTCCTACCAGTCGATGGCAATCGGCACCCCGGTTGTCACACTACCGGCAAAATACATGCGCGGCCGGGGTATGCTCGCCGTCTATAACAAAATGGGATTGCAGGACTGCGTGGTTTCGTCGATCGAAGAATATATCGATCTGGCCTGTCGCATCGGTTCTGATGAATCATTCCGTGATCAGCTTCGTCTCAAAATACTCTCTAAAAGTCATCTGATATTTGAAGACGTCAATACAGTCCGGGAAATGGAAACGTTCTTCGAATCAGCACTAAAACACTGCGAAACCAGGCAGTCTGTCAACCAATCCTCTCTCTGTCTGAGCAGCTCGGACACCAGCAAGGAATCTAGCATGGATGCTTCATCAAATCAGCCAGGAAACGCTGACCAAATCAAACTCCTGAATTCTGCCATGCAGAATTACACCTGTCCCGCCTGTGGTTATCATATCGCAGTTCAGTTTTACGATGGAGGTTTATTGCCATTGACCACACTGGCCTGGCCGCAAAGCTGTGAAGAAGCTCAGGCAATGGAACGACTGCCACACGATTTCATGCGATGTGTGGATTGTGGACATATCTCGAATGCAGCCTTCGATTATGCCAAAGTCCCTTATTCTGACAAACCAAACCTGATGTTTAACAAAGGTGCCATCTGGTCTGAACACCTGCAGAAGGTCTGCGATCTGATCTCCATAAGACTGCCGGAAAATCCAACCGTCGTGGAAATTGGCTGCGGCGAAGGGCATTTACTGCGGTCTCTGGCAAAAAAAATTCCCTGGGGAAAATTCATTGGATTTGATCCCAATGCAGAAATCGAAACTGAAGATGGTTTAATCGAAGCGCGTGCCATGCTGTTTGAACCTGGCGTACATCTGGCTGAGTTGAAACCGGATCTGATTATCAGCCGCCACGTTTTTGAACACCTGATGAATCCACTGGGCTTTGCTCAGGAAGTCGCATTTGCTGCGAATGTGGCTGATTGTGCTACCAGCCTGTTTATTGAAGTCCCCTGTATCGATGGTGTACTGGCAGCCGGCCGCACCGTGGATTTCTTCTATGAACATAACTCTCATTTCACAACGCAATCACTGGAACGCCTCCTGAAGCGCTGTGCCACAAGTGTTGACCTGATCGAAACCAGTTATAACGACGAAGTCATCTACGGTCTCGCCAGTTTCCAGCCTCAGAGTCATCAGGTCGAACTGGCACGACAGGCAATCGCATTTCAGGAAAAAGCACTGCAGTCAGCAACCAATCTTGCCGTTCAGTTTGACGAGCTGACGAACTCAGGCAAGCGAACAGCCATCTGGGGAGGCACAGGGAAAGCCGCTGCCTTCATCAATCAGCACAAACTGGATAAACAGCGTTTCCCGACAGTAATCGATTCCGACCTGAATAAAGTTGGTACGTTCGTCCCTGGAACCGGCCAGGAGATTCTCTTCCGTGACAAACTGGTGGAAAATCCCGTTGACGTCATTCTGATTGCCACACAATGGCGCGCTGCGGATATCGTACTGGAAATTCAACGTAATCAAATCCAATTTGAAACAATCCTGATTGAATACCAGGGTAAACTTATTGATTATTTTCAGGATCAGCATCCCTATCGCAGTTCAAAGATGGAAGCAAAAGTTCCCCGTCCGCAATTCCTCACTCAGAAAATGCGTCAGCGTGAATCAGAAGAACTGGATCTCAATTAGCAATTCAAAAGCCTGGCAGGCGTTCTAATCTGCCAGCTTTTCCGGGTCACATCTCTTACAGGAACAATTATGATCATTTTCAATTTTGGTATTCCCAACTCAGGTACTGACTGGTCACAGGCTGTATTCCAGAAAATCTGGCAGCATCAGAGTTTCGAGTTTCGATCAGAAAAAACGAATTCCATAGAAGAACTGAATCAGATCGTCGGTACGATGGATTTGAATGAACGGTTGATCCTGCAGTTCGATTTCCTGACGGAGGAAGCGATTGCTGCTGCCCAGGATGACGCCGTACGACCTTTTTATCACTATCGGGATCCGCGGGATGTCGTTTGTGCAGAAATGGAATTTCAGGACATGTCGTTTGCCGATGCCGTCGATCAGACCGTTGCGGCATATCAGGAGATACATCATGCCCTCTGTCTGCCCGGCATCATGGTCATTCCTTACGAACATCTTCTGAAAAATGCCGAAGGCCTGATCTTTCAGATGGCAACCAAACTGGGAGTCCTGCTGAAACTGGATGAAGTCGCGGCGATTGCACAGGAAATGAACGTGCTCCTGACGACACCTGCAGCCGTCGCCAATGCTGCTGTCTCTTCACAGGCAGTACGAATCGATGGAGAGCACACCGTAGACACTGAACCAATTCAACCGTTAATGATTGGAAAATGGCGTAACCGACTTTCGCAATCAGAACAGGCGATGGTCACCCGGTTTTTTAAACCTCTTGTGACCCAGTTTGGTTATGGCGAATAATTTTTTCTTTCAGCAATAGAAACCAGGGATGGAATACGATGCTGCCCCTTAATCAATTATGTACGCTGAACTGTCCCGAGGACGGCTTTGAACTTTCAGACGTACTCAAAAATCAGTATGCAGAAGAGGGTGCGATTCTGGTAAAAGGCCTGTTCTCACCCGAGGAGTTTCTCCCCATCCGCAAAGATCTGTCAGGACGACTCTCTCTGCTGGAAAGTCACTTCGGTGCCACCGTCGCTCTAGACGCAAATGAAATCACACAGATCAGTGATCGCCTGCGATCTCTGGAGTCTAACTACCCTGGAGCCCAGAGTATTTTATATGATTCCATGAATGCAGCTCCCTCACTCCACACGATGGGAGCACATCCAAAATTACTGGCGATCCTCGAAACTCTGCTCTCGCCTGAAATTTCCATCCATGATCGCTATATCATTCTCATGAGTATGCCCCATGCAGAATGGCATCTCGCTTCATGGCATCAGGACTGGTATTACAATGAAGGTCCCTATTCCACGATTACCCTGTATGCACCTCTGCAGAAAACAGACCGAAATAACGGGAGCCTGTCACTCGCTCTGGGAGAGCACCAGAAGCCACCAGTCGCCCATGATGAGCACAATCATGGCATTAATACAAAATGGCATTCACTGCCTCCCGAAGTAGTGCATCAGTATGAACGTGTTGTACCGACAGAACTGGAAGTGGGCGATGTACTGTTATTTCACAGTCTGACACCGCACACTCCCTGCAAGAATCAATCTGAGTATGTCCGATTTGTTTTGAATCTGCGGTATCGCGACCTGAAGGATCCTCAGTTTCTGAAAGATGGCTGGCGGATCAGAGACATTACACATGCCAGACGGGCGATGTCGCGAACGGCGTCTTAATCAGAGATCATCAGGTCACTTCAGACCTGATTTCACTTCCTAATTCATTGAAAAGCGTAACTGAAATGTCAGAAAAAAAAGGGCTGTTAAAGGGAAACGTAGGCGAATCACAGAACCAGTCCAGCAGTGACCTGAATGCATTGAATGCTGTCGAGAAATATTGGGAATCGAGCGTCGGCTCGAATCTGAATAAACTCGATGCGTTTACCAAGTATGTCTCCCGGCAATCTATTACCAAATTGCTGGCCCGCTACGAAATTTTCAAGCAACAGCTGGAAGTCAACGGATCAGTAGTCGAACTGGGTGTACACCGTGGTGCCAGCCTGATGGCATGGGCACAATTCAGCGCGATACTGGAACCAGTCAATTATCTCCGCAAAGTGATTGGGTTTGATACTTTTGAAGGCTTTCCTTCATTAAGTGAGAAAGACACAACAGGTACCAGCGAGCATTTGGAAGTCGGCGGCTTCAAATCAGAAGAAAACGCCATGGAAGATCTGGAGAAAGCGATCCAGGTTTATAATTCCACCCGTTACCTGAATCACATTTCCAAAGTCGAACTGGTTAAAGGAGATATCAGCATCACTCTGCCTGAGTATCTGAAAAAGAATCAGCACCTGGTTGTCTCGCTCCTGCATCTGGATGCAGATCTTTACGAACCTACTAAAGTCGCTTTGGAACTGCTGATTCCCCGGATGCCTAAAGGGGCAATTATTGCCTTTGACGAGCTCAATATGGATTTATTTCCCGGAGAGACGCTGGCCGCCATGGAAACGCTCGGGCTGCCTAATTTACGTCTGAAGCGGTTCCCGTTTGCCACTTCGCTTTCTTACGCGGTAATCGAATAAACAACTGCACCACAGCCCCTACAACCGGCAAGATTTAACGCGTTATCTGAGTGATTGTCTTCAATCAGAGACTCTGTTCAAGCGGTAACCTTTTACTAACCGATAAATATTTAGATGCAGCAGTCCTGCATGCGCGGGTTTAGATGCAGCAGTCCTGCATGCGCGGGCAGATTTTTGAGAACCCTTAGCTTATTTATCTTGAAACAGGCTTGGTAACATGTCAGGCATCAGTTCCGGTGTCGGTCTGGCAACCGGATTGAATATCAACGAGATTGTGGACGCGATCATCGGCGTGCAGCGCAATGCTCTGGTGAAACTTGCGAACCGAGCCTCCGCCTTTGAAGCAACGGAAGGGGGCATCAAAACCCTCGACGCCAACCTGCTGACCCTCAATAACAGTGTTCAGAAGCTGAATCTGAAAAGTACCTTCGAAACATTGAAGGCCACCAGTTCTGATACCAGCCAGTTCAGCGTTGCTGCGAACAGTACTGCCACCGCTGCGTCATACCAGTTGCAGGGATTGCGACTGGCTTCAAACCACCAGGTAGTGTCGAAAGGATTCGCTGATTCGGACACAACCCCCATCGGGACAGCAACCACGATCACGCTTTCGCAAGGCGGAAAGCTGGACGAATCCAAGCTGTTGGAAGAATTGAATAACGGGTTGGGAGTCCAACGCGGCAGCATTCGCATCACCGACCGGGACGGTCAGACAGAAGTCATCGATCTGTCACGAACGCTCAACATTCAGGACGTGGTCGATGAAATCAATGGTTCCGCCACTTCCATCATCGCCAGCATTGATGGTGACCATCTGGTACTGACCGATACCGGTTCCGGCCTCGGGACACTGAAAGTCACAGAAGTCTCTGGAGGAAAAACAGCCGCTGATCTTGGTATTCTGCAATCTGTCGCAGGTTCCACTCTGACGGGAGATTCTGTCTATCGCGTCACCAGCGATTTCAATCTGTCACAGATTAATGACGGTAACGGCATAAATACGGTCAGTGGTCTGGACGATCTCCAGATTACGGCATCCGATGCATCGAGCTTTAATGTCAATCTTGATTCTGCACAGACCATTGGCGATGTTGTCGATCTGATCAATAATAATGCCTCCAACGGTGGCTCAATCACTGCGGCGATCACCAGTGATGGAAAACTGAGTCTGACTGATAACACGGGTGGTATTGCTACTACATTTGAAGTGACTGCCCTGAACGGTTCTCTGGCTGCCCGAGAACTGGGTATCCAGACCACCGGCCTGGGAGGCACGATTACAGGGACTTTGTCCGGAGGACTGAACTCGGTTTTGCTGCGAAATCTGAATGGGGGAATCTCCGCCAGCAGCACAGTACTGAATGCCGGCCAGGTTTATTTTGAAGATGGTGCAGGCGGTAATGCAACCATCGATCTTTCCGGTGCCGAAACACTGGATGATGTAATCAGCGCCATCAATGCGAACGGCAGCATTCAGATTGAGGCCAGTCTCAACGCTACCAAAACGGGAATCCAGATCAAAGACACCTCTGCTGCTTCGGGGACTTCGATTGAAATCCAGGATACAACCGGAAACCTGGCCAGCTTCCTGAAAATCGACACGCTGCTGGCAGACTCAAAACACACCGTTGATTCCGGTTCACTCGATTTACGCTATATCAACCAGGATACCTCACTCTCCACTTATGGGAAAAACGGTACGGCTGTTTCACTGGGCAGCATTCGCATTACAGATCGAAACGGCGTCAGCTTTAATGTGAATCTTTCTGATCCAGATACGACCAAAACTGTGGGAGATGTCCTCACAAAGATAAATGATGCGGCAAACACCGCTGGTGCCCAGATCAATGCGCGGTTGAATGATACCGGTGATGGCTTTATTGTGGAAAGTACAGGCGGTAGTTCGTTTGACGTCAAAGTAGAAGAAGTTTCCAGTGGTACCGTTGCCGCCACCCTGGGAATCAAAGGCTCTGGAACGACCGGCGTCACCAGCCGCCAGATTACGGAAGTTTCCATAGAAGCCACCGATACGCTCGAAGACATCACAGAAAAAATCAATGCCACCGGAGTCGCTTCGGCTACGATTATCGATGATGGGACGGCCTTCAATTCCGCTCGACTTTCGATTACATCCTCCCGCAGTGGCGCTGCCGGCGAGTTAATTCTGGAAAGTGATTATAACTTCGGTTTCGCCACCTCAGTCGATGCCAATGATGCTTTAATCCGCATTGGAAGTAATCCTCAGACTTCGTTTCTGCTGACCTCATCCACCAACAGCTTCGATGACGCCATCACAGGTCTGGAAATCGATCTGAAATCAGTCGGGACTTCTCCGTCGACCATTAATGTGGCCCGTGATACCTCAGGCATCAAAAGTACGATCAATTCTTTTATCACTGCCTACAACAGTTTTGTTGACGCCACAGATGCACTCACCAGTTACGATTCAGAAACAAATCAGCGGGGCGTTCTGAATGGGAACATTGTGGTACTAAATACTATCTCCCGTCTCGAAGGCATGCTGACGAAAAAACTGTCGATCAGCAACAGCGATGTAAAAAGCATGTCCGAGCTGGGAGTGCAATTCAACGGTAATGGCAAACTGCAGTTAAACAGTGCAACCCTCGATCAGTGGCTCGCCGACGATCCTGATGCCGTCACCGAATTTTTCCAGCAGGAAGACACCGGTTTCGCTGTTGTGATGGACGAAATCATTACTGCGATGACCGATCCTTTCACCGGAACGCTCAAAGCACAAACCGATTCATTGCAGGCCTCGGCACTGGCTTTGAATACACGCGTCGATGAATTGAATACGATCCTGGAAGCCCGTCGCGAGCGGCTCATACGTCAGTTCTCATTACAGGAAACCATCGTCAACCAGTTGAACTCACAGCAGACCGCCTTGCAGGGACTGCAGAATTCCAGCAGCAGTTAAGCGGGCTGGAATATCACTTTTTAACAATTTACGACTCATTAATATCAGTGAGAGGGGCCACCAGAGAGATGAACGGAGCAGACTATATTGAGAATCAGGTTTTAACCGCAAAACCACACCAGTTACATCTCATGGTTGTTGATGGGGCCTTGCGCTTTGCCAGAAAAGCAGTGCTGGCCGCTGAAGAAAATCATTTTGAGCAGGCTCATTTTGCGCTTGATAAGAGTCGTGATCTAGTCGCAGAACTGATTGGTGGTCTGGATCCATCCCAGCAACCTGAACTGGTCGAACAACTCAAGGCGCTGTTTGTGTTTGTTTATGAAAACCTGCATCATGCCGATGTGAAACAGGATGCCAGCTATATCCAGAATGCCATTAAGGTCCTGGAGATCCA
>JAGQQP010000121.1 GCA_020426085.1 Planctomycetaceae bacterium
TCCTGCCGGAAAACGGTAATGAGAGTGGAACATTATTCGAAGCCGCAGATAACTGATCAGTTTTCCGCGTCTGGTGTTTCAATCTCAGTGATGTTGACAGGAAACAGCGGTAACAGGTTTTTTTCCGCCAGCGAAGTCGGGGAGATGCCTGTTACCAGAATCAGTAATAGAACAGGACCGAATGCCAGCCAGACGAAGAGACGGTGTTCCTGTTCGTAATTCGTATCATCCTCTGGCTGCGATTTGGTTTCTGCAGCAGTTTTCAATAATTGCCAGAAACCGCGGATCAAGGCCAGTTGAAACAGCAGGCTGCCGACCAGGAAAAACAACGCCACCAGCAGGCTGTCCTGTAAGAGGTTCCATAATAAAACAAACTGCACTGTAAAGCCGCCCAGTCCCGGAAGTCCTGCGAGAGACAGAATCGCGAAGCCGGCTATCCACACCAGTAGTCGCTTGGATTTTCCTGTGACAGGAATTGACAGAACCGGAATCACCAGCAGTAACAGGCAACATGCCAGCCCCTGAATGACATTGAATAAGGTCAGATTAGCAACTGACGCAGTTTCAGCAGCAAACAGGAGTGTTAGTGTTAATGCGGTTTGACCCAGCAGGAAACTGACAATACTTTGCACCAGACCGCCACGGCAGGCCAGTAGAGAAAAATAGAGAAAGCCACACACTCCCCAGAAACTGACCTCCGTGGAGATGCTCTGTACCGCTGAATGATTTAACGGGACCATAAATCGCAACATCCCGTAGATGCTGATTTTGGTGAATAATGCCAGCAGGACCAGACACCAGATGGAGCGATCTTTTTCATGTAAAGCGGAATCCGGTTTCTGTTTCATCCATTGCGTCAATCCGTAATGAGCGGGGAAGATTGCCCCTTTGATGGTGAAACCTGTGATCAGAACCAGAAAAATCCAGGGGGAGATCGTGCTCCAGTAAGTTTCTGCCAGCGGGTACAATGCGATATCGTCCACAGTGCCCTGTAAAATATCATTAAACTGAAATGTGACTGGCTGAGGCGATTCCAGCAGCAGCCCCTGCATCCAGGTATATCCCGTTGCTGCCAGCAACAGCCCGGTCACGATAAATGCATCGCCCAGAAACTGCAGAAACATGGTGCTTTCCAGCAGCCGGATGGAGCGTGAACCGCTCCAGATGCGGATCAGACAGAGCATACAGAATGTCGAAGCCAGCAGGAAAGAAACAAAACTGATCAGGTCATAAGAAACAAACAGACCCGCCAGTAACGCCTGAAGCAGCATGAGCAGGAAATAATGTCCGCGCGATTCCACTCCCATGCGCCGGGAAAGCAGTATCAGCGCTGGCCAGAGAGAGAAGGGGAGCAGCAGAAACCAGAGGGATATCCGGTCGATTGCCCATTGAAAGTGACGTGGAAATTCTCGACGTCCATGACTGACTTCGTCAGCAGGGAGCTTCAGAGTAATTGAGATGGCACGGGTAGGGCTCTCGTCTTTTAAGGCAGGTGCTGTCAGCAATGTGGCCAGAATCAGACAGGAAATGAGTGAATTGGAAAATGCGGTCCAGCGATTGAACTCCATTCCCAGCTGGGAAACACCCCAGCCAAAGCAGGCACCTGCGACGGGCATGACAACCAGTAACAAAGGCGACAGTGAGATGATGGTGTTCAAAAACGAGTTCATACAGGACTCAAAAGACAAATAAATACGTGGTGAAAAAGTGAAAGCGAGATAAAACGGCACTTAAATCTGCAGTACCATCAGCACAAAAATCAGGATCGACATCGTGAAAATCAGAACCAGAGTCGGAAAAGCTGTCTGTCCGTTTTGCATCTGAGTCAGTAAGTGTCCCCAGTATCCGGGCAGCTTCTCCAGCATGCGACGGCTGAGTGCCGTTACCAGCCAGTCATCGAGAAAAGCCACACATTGAACCAGATAATTCACAGGCTGAAGGAACACCCGGTTCAGAATCTGGTTAGCATGGTAATGCGATTCACCCAGTTGCAGCAGACTGGATGTGGCGCGCTGGCTTGTCGTTCCGCTTCTTTGAGGAGCCGTCATCCAGGCTAAAATCAAAGCGACCAGCACTGCGAGACAATATAGTGAGCAGAAAAACCAGTCCCGTTCAAATGACTCCGGACCGAAACTCATCAGCGGTATCTGCCAGAACGCGGGCAAGAATGGGAGCGGGCAGAGCATTGCTATTGTCAGCGCGCAGATCAGTCCGGTGATCCCCCATAGCAACAATGTGGGAAAATGTTGATGCGACTTTGTGGTGGTCTGTCGCGATAGACTGAAATAGAACCGGGTCAGTCCAAATACATACACGCCGACCAGTGGCAGCATCAGCCAGATGAGAACGTCATTCCGTAGTTCGGTTACTGACTCACGTAGCGTGATCAGAGGGGGAAGTAATGTCCCCAGACTAATAAAGGCTGCAGCCAGTAGCAGGAGCAGACAGACTCGGATCGTGGGTAGAATCGTTTCTGAGATCCGTTGCTGCTGTTGTCGGCAGGCCAGGGAGAGGAGTACGGAAAGGACGCAGATTTGTACTATAATCAGAGGCAATAAAACTGCAGGAAGTTCTGATCCGCTGAATCCCAGTGTGGCGACGATGATTCCCGTCAGGGTGGCTGTCAGCCAGCAGAGGCAGCGGTTCCAGTCTGATCCGCGCATGAGAGTGATCGCGGAAAATCCGGTGAGCACGGCAGAGATGATTGCCAGTTGTGTGATTAAATTCCGGGTCGCTTCAACGGCCAGTAACAGCGGCGCACAGCGGATTAATAAAAACAATCCCACAGGCATCGCCAGCAGATTCAGCGCCGCCAGCGAACGACCGGGCCACGGGCGAGTATTGCTGATCACCAGCGCAGAAGCCGGAAACAATCCCAGGCGTGGCACCGCTGCCAGAAAAAGGGTGACTCCAATTCCCGGCAAAGCGACCCGGTTATGCGCCTGCACTGCCTGAATCGCAGCAGGCTGTAATGTTTTCATGAACTCCAGAGAGGAGAAATTCGTATGAATCAGAAAGAGTGCCAGCAGGAGCAGCGCATCAGAAAAGGTATTCCAGCCCCACCAGTGCCGACTGACTCGCTCTACAGCAGACTCTGTCTGAAAATTGACTTCATGCAGCAGATTCAGGCCGAGTGAGAGAATCAACCAGAAGAAAAACAGTTCCAGAAAGCTGGTCGACAGCACAATTCCTGTCGCAGCACAAAACCCAAGCAGATAGAGCGGCCACGAATAACGACTTTCGGAATCAAGCCTGTCTGCTGTCTTGGGGCTCAGTAACAGAAAAAACAAAGAGCCCAGTGAAATCAGACCGTACCATGTCAGGCTCACGGAATCGAACAATACGCCGATCTGTAATTGCGGTGTTGATTTTCCGGCGAGAGCGATCCAGTTCAACAGTGTCAGTGAATATGTCTGCTGCTCAAGGCGGGAACTGAAAAAACAGAGACAAGTCACAGCGACGATCGAAGTCAGCGTGACACCAGCGACGACAGGCCAGTGCGGCTTTCCTCGCAGGACGCCACAAGTCACCAGCGCAGCAATCAGCAGCATCACAAATGGTGTGACCAGGCTTAACTGCAGGAGCACTGTGATCGTTTTATCCACCGGAGTCGATTCCTTGATCGGGGAAGATACGATAAGGGGACTCGGTCGCCGGTTCTACTTCCTGTACCGGCTCTGGGTTCTGACGTTTCCGTTGTGACTGGAGAATCAGGAAGGAGAGCGTACTCAACAGAGGTAAGAGAAACAGGAAGATGAGCAGAAAGAAAAGGCTGCCTTCTCTGGCACCGCGCGACTGGCCATAGGCGGCACAGATCAGACCGGCACCCTGCAGCCAGAGCAACAAAGAGAACACCATCGAAAAAGCATTCCGCTGCAGGAGCATACCCAGAAATCCCAAAGCAATCAGGAGTACCGCCACCAGTAATTGATTGTGTAACAGTGCGACAGATGTCAGCAGAATCATGGCTGCTCTCCCTGTTCATCAGAAATGAAACGCGTGATTCCCACAAAACAGACCAGAACAAACAGGATGAGTACAATCAAAGCAGGCCAGTGGTCCGTCAGTAGTTGTCTGACCAGCAGCAGGCCTTCTACTTCGACTGCAGCAGGCTCAGGTGTCTGTCTGCTCGTGGGGCCCCATTCACGATGAATCACCCACAGAAATCCACACAACAACAGGCTGCAGGCCAGACAGGCTAAAAACGGTTCGCGAAACGATCCTTCCGGGTCTGCATCATCTGTTGGGGAATCTGCATTGGAAATACCAGGAAAGGCAAACAGCAGCAGCATACCCCCAGCGATCAGCCAGCAGATCCAGATCAGAGGCAGGAGATCAGCCTGCAGCAACAGCATCCCTCCGCAAAGGAATGAGAGGGTGGCGGCTGTCAGTGACCATTTCAAATCGGAAGCAAAAACTGCTGCCCCTCCGAACCCGATCACGAACAGCCCCACAACAAACGGACTGAACTGCATGACCCATCCCCGGATCCCGCTGCTGTCTTCCATATTTAGGGGCTGCCCGAACCAGTAAAATAAGATGCTGACGGCAATCAGGGATAACACAGGCCAGCCCCACCGCTGTCTGGTCATGTCACTTTTCTGCTGTGTCGGCAGATTCAGGTAGCCGTAGATTCCGGTAATCATCAACAGCACCAGCACCGTCAGTGTCAGAAACAGCAGATTGTCACCCGTGCCCGGCAGATAAAATTTCAGGTCATCCATTTTACGTCTGATCTTCAATGAGGGGTGTCGAATTATGTTTCGCGATCGTTGTTAATCTTTTGAGGTTAGCTTTCGGCAGCAGGAACCCGGCCCAGATCGCCAGCAGGCTGAAATTCAGCAGTACATGCATCAGGGGATCGGACATTCCCAGCAGATGGAAGGCAAAGAACGAAGCCGTTAACGCAATCAATGCCAGCCACAAAATCAGTTTCCAGAGACGTTCCGGATCAAAACCACTGCATCTCTGGAGAAAGACTCTCAACCGCAATACAAGAACCACTAAAACGAGTATGAATACCAGCGAAGCTGCCAGTTCCCCGAACTGCATGCCGGTACTTTTCTCCCCCAAAGGAAAAAAACAGCTGGGACTGACTGCAACGAGATCCAGAACCAGGATACCAGTCACCAGCCGCAATTCACGGAGCCAGTTCTGCACCGGGCTCACCCGACGATCAGGGCAGGCATTGATCAATAAGTAAGGTGCCATCCAGGCAAGAATCAATGCGAAAGTTCCAGCAGGCTGAAGCACAATCAACGGGAGAGAAGTATGGCCTCCCTGTACGGCATGACTCGAATAGACTGGTAAATAGGCGACCACCGCGGCCCAGGCCAGTAGCAGTGGCAACCAGAAAAAAGCATTCAGAATCAATGAGATGGAAGCGATCCGCCGTCGCTCTGTGATTGCCAGACTGACTTCACCGGCAATCTGCAACAGGTTCAGCAGACCCAGAAACAGCAGGGGAGCAAAGCGACATGTCACCAGTTCCGATTGACTGGAGAGGCTGCCAGTTCGGGTTGAAAAAATTGTATAAAGCACTGGATACAAACAGAACATCAGCAGACTGCACAGTAGAGAGAACAAAAGCAGATACTGATCAGATCGATTTCGAATCTGCTTCTGTGCATGGGCTATCCTTCTCACCGCACACAACAGTCTCGCTTTGAAACCGGTTTCTGATAAGGGATAAGCCAGCTCCGACAGTGTAAATGAGAGAACCAGTACCATGAATAATAAGCCCAACATTCCCAGCAGAAGCAGCACCGTTTCAGTCATCAGACGTCCCCTCAGATTCTGATGGCTGAGCGCGGAATGGCTCGTCGGGAATTTGACCCTCATGGAACGCAGAGAAATCGGTGAGTTCTGTTTTCTGCACCGGGTCAGGGAAAGCCAGCATCCCCGTCCAGAATGACATGCCCCAGATCAGCAGTAATGCACCGGCAAGCGTGAGTGTGACAGGTTGATTCCAGGCCGCGGTCTGCAGGGTAGTCCCCAACACCAGCAGCAGCGTGGGTACGACGATCAAGACTGCGGTAAAATTCCAGTACAGTCGTCGTAGAACTGTGGAGCGAGAATCATCGCCGGGCAGAACCTCGGGTTCCGGGGGAACTGCCTCAATGTCTGTGGAGCTGCGAAATCCGATTTTGATCGTAAACCACACGATCAGCGTGCAGCAGACGGCGATAAAAAGATATTTCAGAAAGAGAAACCAATCCATGGCGGACTTTCAACGCTGTGATGAGGTACAATCGTTGTGATCTTGGTCTTATTGACGCAAACATCACCTGCGGATTTTAAGTGAAATCGCCTCCCATGCGAAACGTCTTCATGCCCGTATTTCGGTCAATTGGAAAAAGTAATTTTCTCTGCAGGCGAATCACAGTATCCTGTAATCGAAGTATTTCCAGAGATTCATTCAGAGACATAGACGACCTTACAGTCAGTTAAAAACATGACGACACCAGATTCAGATAAATTGATTTTTGTCTATGGAACCTTGAAACGTGGTTTCTGCCTCGGACACTATCTGAAGGGCCAGATATTTCTCTCAGACGCGTTGAGCACTGCCGATTATACCATGTACGATTGTGGCTCCTATCCCGGCCTCGTCAAAGCGGAGTCGGGGGGCGTCAGTATTCACGGAGAGCTCTGGCGCGTTGATTCGCGATGCCTGAAACTGCTGGACGAGGTTGAAGGGGTTGCCGAGAATCTGTATCAGCGGGGAGCGATTCAGCTGATACAGCCACAAGTAACGGAACCAGTCCAGACCTACTTCTATCAGGAATCGGTAAATCAGCTGCCGGTTGTGGGAGATACCTGGCAGTAATATCTTGAATTCACACAGAATTACTTGTGAGAAATTAGCTGTTTCTGGAAAATGAATTCATTCTAGTACTTTGTCGCCAGGACCAGATTCATGCCTTCACAGACTGCCTCTCGTAGAAAAATCTCGTACGCCACATTGCAGGAAATCCTCGATGATGCCACTCGGTTAGCTGCGGCAGACGCACCCACGACGGGCAACTGGTCGAAAGGGCAGATTTTCGATCACCTGGCGCGGCTCATGGATTATTCACTCGATGGTTTTCCGTTCCGACTGCCCTGGTTGTTTCGATTGCTCGGGAAGCACTATTTCAAACCACGGATTCTGAAAAACGGCATGATGTCCGGTATCAATCTAAAAGGGGACTCGGGAAAAGCCTTGCTCCCCGATCCCATTGATGATCAGGCGGGGCTGGAACATCTGCGAACCGCAGTCCAGCGACTGATTGCAGAACCACAACGTTGCCCCAGTCCGTTTTTTGGTGAGCTGAGTCGGGAAGAATGGGATCTGCTGCATCGCCGCCACGCAGAACTGCACATGAGTTTCATCGCGGAACCGTAGTCGTAATTCCCGCAGCTGAGAAACAAGCCGATTCGAGATGACGATCAGTAGTGATGTTAGCGCGGTCTGTTTATAATCCGAATTGAGAATAATCTGACTTACCAGGAACAGACGAGAAAGGCAGCTCATGTCAGGGAAGAAATCAGTGAAGGTCGTGATTGTCGGAGGAGTCGCCGGCGGAGCCAGTGCCGCGACACGTGCCAGACGCTGTAATGAAGATGCGGAGATCATCCTGTTCGAGAAAGACGAACACGTTTCCTTCGCCAATTGCGGCCTGCCTTATTATATTGGTGGAGAAATCACCGAACGTAATAAACTGCTCGTCGCGACTCCGGAGCTTTTCAAAAATCGCTTCAATATCGAAGTTCGGACAAAACATCTGGTTCAGGCGATTGATGTAGATGGGAAAACCGTCTCCGTATTGAACCAGGAGACAGGCGAAACTTTCACTGAATCCTGGGACCGACTGATTCTCTCTCCAGGGGCGGCTCCTATCGTTCCTCCACTGCCAGGCATCGACGCGCACAACGTCTTTACGCTCCGTAATCTGAATGACACTGATGCCATCAAGGAATATATCGAGCAGCACAATTGTCAGCGTGCTGTCGTCGTGGGAGCCGGATTCATTGGCCTGGAAATGGTCGAACAGCTGCATCACCTCAAAATGCAGACCGACCTGGTGGAACTGCAACCGCAGGTGCTGCCTCCCCTCGATCCCGAGATGGCACAGCTGATTCAACAGGAACTCACGGCGCATGACGTCAATCTGCATCTGGGAACGGCTCTGGAAAAGGTGACCGTCGAAAATGGAACCGCGGTTGGCGTTGCACTGGGAAATGGCACGACGATCGACACCGATCTGATTATCCTTGGCATTGGTGTATCGCCTGCCACGGGACTGGCAAAAGCTGCGGGGCTCGAAATCGGTAAGTTCGGCGGCATCTCCGTCAACGAATTCATGCAGACATCCAATCCTGAGATTTATGCGGTCGGCGATGCAGTCGAATACATGCATGGCGTGCTGATGGAACCGCTTCGTATTCCGCTTGCCGGACCCGCGAACCGTGCTGGCCGGATTGCCGGACAACACGCGGTAACCGGATCTGCCGATCCCATGATGTCGCCCGTTGGTACTGCAATTGTCCGTGTGTTCGGCTTAACCGCCGCCATGACTGGCTTGAGTAAGAAGTTTGCAGAAAAAGCTTCTCGCGAAAATCGTTCCGTAATTGTCGTTCCCAAACATCACGCCGGCTACTACCCCGGTGCAGAATCACTGTTCTTCAAACTGACTTATAATCCCGAAACAGAGCGGGTTCTGGGCGCTCAGATCGTGGGAAAAGAGGGCGTCGATAAACGCATTGATGTCATCGCCACCGCTTTGAAATTCCGCGCATCGATTCGCGATCTGGCCGGACTCGATCTCGCGTATGCGCCCCCGTACGGCTCTGCCAAAGATCCCGTGCACATCGCTGCTTTTGTCGCGGGCAACGATCTGGATGGTCTGGCCTCCATCGTGGAAGTCGACGCCGACCTCGACGAGTATCAGATTCTCGATGTCAGAACCGATCAAGAAGTCGAGGTCTTCCGCTTTCCCAATATTATTCACATCCCCGTTGACGAACTTCGTCAACGGCTCTCGGAACTCGATCCCGCCAAACCGATCGTCACGGTCTGTCACACGGCGCTCCGGGGTTATATCGCTGCCCGCATCCTCAAACAGTCTGGCTTCAAAGACGTCCGCAACCTGACCGGCGGCATGCTCATGCAACGCTACGCTCGACCGGAATTGTTTAACTAGAGCGCACCTCATTCAACCATAGCGTCTGTCAATATAATATACTCGGTCCAAATGGATCTGGAGACGCTACAGTAAAACTGAAGACAGTCTAAACGATCTGGCTCGACTGATCTGGTTTGCATATCCCGGTTCTTTCTTTTTCGGGACCGTTTTTTCTGATGTTGTTCCTTGACTCTCCCCTCACTGGAGGTCTTATAGTGCCATCAGTGTTGATTGCTGACCGGGAATTTCAGAAGGAAATCGATTGTGTTTAGTATCGGAGAGTTCTCCAAAATTACGGGGTTGAGTGTCAAAACACTGCGTTTTTATCATGAGCAGGGTGTTCTGATACCGTCGCATGT
>JAGQQP010000122.1 GCA_020426085.1 Planctomycetaceae bacterium
GGAATATTTTTTTTTTTTTTTTTTTAAACGGGTTTCGTCGGTGTATTCGTCCAGGTCTTTGCGCAGATGCAGGCGAATGGATGTGCCGCGCGGCAGGTCGGCCTGTGGTTCGATGGTGAAGGACCCGGTTCCATCCGATTCCCATTTGTAGCCGGCTTCGTCCTGATAACTGCGGGTGAGGACTTCCACTTTATCGGCCAGCATGAAGGCGGAATAAAAACCGACGCCGAATTTACCGATCAGAGAGACTTCTTCTTTCTGGTCGCCGGCTGCTTTGCTTAAGAAGTCCAGTGAACCGCTGTGAGCGATAGTACCGATGTTCTCAATCAGTTCATCGTGTGTCATGCCGACGCCATTATCGACAATCGCGAGAATCCGGTTTTCGGAATCGGGTTCCAGGCGGATTTCCAGCGGTTGATCCTCTTTGGCCGATTCATCGGTCAGCGAGATGAATCGAAATTTGTCCAACGCATCGGAGGCATTTGAAATGAGTTCCCGGATTGCGATTTCCCGGTTCTGGTAAAGGGAGTGTGAGAGCAAATCCAGAAGTTTTTTGATTTCAGCCTGAAAGGTAAATTTTTCGGGTGCGGTTTTTTCGTTCATGGTCTTACTCAAAATCAAATCGTGTTAAAGTCAACAGTCGTTTTATTGAAATGCGAGAAAGAAACAGTTTTCCCGCTGACAGTACTGATCCTGCTCTGTTTTATAAAAGGATTGAGTTTTATTGTAAAGCAGCCGGCTCGCTCTGCTTGTGTGGTTGATTCAGAAATCGGCGAAAAGTGGTTTGTAATCTCTCTCGTGAATCAGTAATAATAGGTAAGATCAATGAGCCGGGAAGAGATCTGAACTTTTCTCAGTGATCGATTCATTCCGTATCAAACTACCCTGGAGACAGCAGACATGGACTTTTACTCACGCCGCGACTTTTTAAAAACAGCAGCTGCCGGAAGCGTTTTGGCATTAGGCAGTGGACTGTCGAGTTCCGTGTTTGCAGAAAAAAAATCACCAAAGCAGGCCCAGTATGGTCTGGTGACTTACCAGTGGGCCAAGGACTGGGATCTGCCGACCCTGTTGAAGAATTGTGAGACAGCGAATGTCCTGGGCGTCGAATTGAGAACCACGCATGCCCATGGCGTCGAACGTACATTGACCGACGCGCAGCGTAAGGAAGTTGCGAAACGATTTGCGGACAGTCCGGTTACATTAGTCGGGATTGGCAGCAATGAACGCTATGACAGTCCCGATCCGATTGTATTAAAGAAGGCAATTGCCGATACGAAGGACTTTATCAAACTCAGCCACGATGTTGGCGGAACGGGAGTCAAGGTGAAACCCGATTCCTTCCATGTAGGGGTTCCCGAAAGTGTGACGATCGAACAGATCGGTAAAGCGCTGAATGAACTGGGAGAATTTGGTCAGGGTTTCGGTCAGCAGATTCGACTGGAAGTGCACGGCAAATGTGCCCATCTGCCTACGATTCGAAAAATCCTGGATGTCGCCGTTCATCCAAACGTAGCCATCTGCTGGAACTGCAATAAGCAGGACCTGGAGGGGGCCGGGCTGGCCGCGAATTTTGCGATGGTCAAAGATCGCTTAGGTGATACGACACATATTCACGATCTGCTGAATAACCCTTATCCACACAAGGAGTTTTTCAAGTTGATGGCAGACGCGAATTATACGGGTTGGCTGATGCTCGAAGAAGGGAAGCTGCCCGCAACAGATACAGTAGCTGCATTAGCAGAGCAACGAAAAGTCTTCGATAAAATGTGGGCCCAGGCACAGGACAGCTGAAAGCAGCTCCCGCACGCCTGGTGAAGTGGAAAGGGAGACTGCTTACGAAGTTTCGCAGTTGGTGTTGTCGTGCTCGCTCTGTTCTTTGATGGCGGCGTAGACTTCTTCCCGATGCACGGTCACATCTTTTGGTGCTTCAATACCAAGTCGTACTTTATCGTTTTTGATTTCAATCACCATTAATGTGATCGAATCTCCAATTATAATCTTTTCGTCTTTTTTTCGGCTGAGGACAAGCATCGCGATTCCCTGCGAATAAATGAGGGGAACTTCTTCGTTACAGGCTTCCTCCAAAATGACCATCTGGTCATGTTCAGAAAAAGCGACACTTGAAACTTAGCGTACTGTTTTCAGGGTGTCTGCTGCGATCTTGTAAAAATGCAGTGTATTCCACTAAGCGATTCGCCTCAGGAATCAGTTATAGCAGTTGTGCCGTTTATAGTTTCTCAATTCTGGGAGTCTGTTCGGATTATAACCCGGGCCTTAATTGAGGATTTTCAGCGGAGCTCCCACGTGTAGCCGTAAAGAAACATCATTTTGAAAGGCAGCAAGCCTGGTGTTGACGGCCAGTCGGTACATGTTTTGAAACAGGCTGCGATCTCCCCAGGCTGGAAAAGTTTCCTGTCGTTTCCGGATAAACGTCTTCATAAACTGAGGGTCAGTGTCTCCCGACCAGGGAGAGCGGGAGGGAACCACACAGCGTTTACAGGGGTTCGATCCTGTGAAGGTGACAGCGCCAATCTGAAACTGCACCGGTGGATCTTCAGCTGCATAAAGACGATCTTCGCAGAAGGGCAGGTCGCCGTTAAATTCCAGGTTGGCGCGAAAACGGAGTCGCAGTTCTTCGACGGAAATCTCCGGGAACCACCGCGCCAGTTCTTCGTACGTCTGCGTACTGATAATCGTCGGGCCTGACGCTGCCAGGTCATCCGGAAAACCGGTCGCGCGGTTCTCCTGAATACATACTTTGGTCTGAAAATAATCGCTGAACCAGGCTTCGAGTTCAGGCTGCTCGGTAGCCAGCGGGAAACGGACGGATTTGATTGACTGCTGTGGGACAGAAAGCTGGATCGATGGTTCAGCGAGATCGAACTCTGCGCGGATTTGATGAATGGACGGGTACTGTTTACCGTTGATGAGTTTGCCTGATTCATCGAACAGGGCAAACTGACGATCGCCTGTCAGTGCACCACTGGGGAGAAGTGCGGCCTGATCGATACAAACCGGGTCCAGTGACTTCACAGGATAGACGGAGATGGAAGAGAGCGTCCACATGGTGTTATAGTTTATTTTAGTATGAGAGATCAGCGTTTTTTATCGTTTCCTGAAAGCTGTTTTAAATCCTGAATTTCGGTTTTCAGATCGATGATGCCTGTCGGACTCAGGAAACGGTCGATCCGGTCTCCCGTTTCGCGACAGAGGCTCGCGATGCGTACCTGTGCGGCTCTGTTATTCTGTGCCTGAGCAGCTTCGATCGCAGAAACGCGAATGATGTTCAATTTATCCTGAAAGATTTTTCTCGGTGAGAGTTCACTTTCCAGTTCGCGGATGCCGGTATTGACTTTGTCCCAGTCTTCGCTTTTGGCCCACCTGCGGATGCGAGACATTTTCATCGAGAGCTCGGCGACCGCTTCGATGAGTTCTCCGTTGAATACCGCCAGTTCTCCTTCTACGCCGAGTCGAATTCGATCATCGGGAATCTGGATTGAGATCTGTGAATCAATGCCGGGCAGATAAGGGACATTGGCGACCAGGGCTTTTCCACTGCGGATATAAAGCCAGACCAGCGGTTGCTGGGGGTCGGCGTTGATGTCGATTGTGCCACTCCGATTGGTCAGAAACTCACTCGTGACGTAATCGGGTTCTTTCAGCGGCTTTTTAGTTTCTTCGCTCTCTTTTTTCGCCGCAATCTGCAGCTGGCGGACTTCCTGTGGATTGAGTGGTGACAGCTGGACTTTCATGCCGGCGTAAGTTTGAGTCGAAGTCCCCCGAGGGATCAATGATAATTCTGTTTCCGGATAACGGGGCTGAACCTGGAGGGCCAGCGTTTCGACGCGCCGCCGACTGCCACCCAGGATGCCCCGCAGGCCGGAGGTGACAGAACAGGTCGCATGCTTGCGATCCACTTCTTCAATTTCGAGATAGGTCCAGGGAATCATCTGGATATTCTTGACTTCTCTGTCTCGATTCAGATAGCGGAAAAATGGCAGAAAGTAGGAATTGGGTTGTATCGTGGCAACGCCGGGATCGGGGGTGAGATACTGGCTGGCCTGCTCGCTGACGGTGACCTGTTCTCCTTCAACCGTTTCAATGCTGAGGACTGAGGAAAACAGATCACGCAGTATATCAAATGTAGTCTCCGCCAGAAACAGTTTTTGATAGGTGGTCTTTTCAGAGAGTGGGCTGAGTCGTTGTGAATAATAATCGAACTCTCTACCTGAAATGCGATAGCCGATGCCCGCCGGTTCAATGGCAATCAGAAACAGTTTCTCAAAAGGCTGCTGCGGGTAGCGTTTAAGGATCTGTTCTGGTTGTAAACGAGATAAACCAGTGGAAGTACAAAGTGGCAACCAGCGGTTCTCGAAGATGCCTGTGTTCGCATCTGCCTGGGTAATACCAGGTTCTTTCAACAGCCATTTTTCCCCCACGGAACGCTCAATGATCTGATATAACTGTTGCTGCAGATACTGGCGTTCATATTCGTCGAGTCTGGCTTGCGGATCGCAGGCAATTTCGATGCGGGTCCGGTACGGCTTCAGGCTGATATGCAGGTTTGAAGCTATAGTGGTCTCAGCAGGATCTGCCTGCGCGTAAAGCGGTCCTGTCGCGGGAGCAGAGAGCATCCCGAGCATGAGAAGGCAGTAATAAAATTTCAAACCAGTGAACTGAGACATTAAATTTCCAAATTTAAACTGACGATAGCAGAAGCAACACCATCTATTTCTGAGTAAAGGATTGCACATCGGGATAATAGGGTTCCGGTAACCATTGCTCGACGTTGTCATAAAAATTCAAAGGGCGATCCGCATAACCTTTAATGTTATTGCGAAAGACATGAAACCGGTCGATCTCCCAGAGTGGAATGATATGAGCCATCGAGTAGAGCTGCTGCTGCAGTTTTTTAATAAGCTCTGTTGCCGATTCCCAGTCTGTTGCTTCGTCGAGCTCAATCAGTGAGAGTCGCATCCAGTCCGGTAAGATTTCCAGCGATTCGATTTGTGCGCCTTTGCCCACCGTCAGGAATGGCCAGAGTTCTGCCACGGGCTCGGTCATGACAACCGTACGGTAGACGATATCCCATTGCTGATTTTCTTTTCTGGCTTCTTCCGCTGTATTTGGGATGAGTATGACTTTCAGTCCGATCTGGGACCAGGCTTTGATCATTTCCTGAGCTGCGGCCTGGGCTTCCGGGTTGGGATCACAGAGCATGCGGAGCGTAGGGAATTTACCCCCCAGTTTTTTTTGTGAAGCGACAGCCAGCGCGACCGCGAGCGGGAAACTGTATTCGCGTTGAGGTACCTGCTGATTATAAACCTGCAGGCCGGTGTAATACGGTGCGGTGACCAGGCGGCCGTTCAACAGGCGGGATTCGTGCAGCAGGGTTTCAGATAAAATCTTTTGACGGTCGATAGAGTATGCGAGGGCCCGTCGCAGTTCGACAACCTGCATCGGCTTGCTCTCCGGATTGAACTGCAGGACGTGAGTGAGAGGAATGGCACTCTGCACGACATTAAATTCTTCGCTATCCTGAAAGTAGGAGACCAGCTTGGCCGGTAAAAAAGTGAGTGCCGAGACTTCACCCAGCAGCAGCCCCTGAAACGATTTTTCGAAACTGGGATAGGGTATCTCATTGATCTGGGCGACATTGAAATCCCGCAGGTCAGCGGGTTCAGGAACAGACCGACTGTAGCTGACAATTCCATCCTGCTGATGATCGACAATAAAGCGGCTGGAAGCGAGAATTTCATTCGCAGCCGGTGATGGTTCTGGTTCCACTGTAGTAGAGATGTTCTTCCAGATCGGAGGGGAACTCACAGGGGCGGAGAGCAGCCATTCGGTTCGCAGGGGGACACGATCAAAGTAAACTCTGAATGTAAAGGGGCCCGTCGATGAAACAGAACGGACAAAACTGTCAAAGCGTTCGTCGTATTTCGCGGAGCCTGGAGTGATTTTACTTCTCAGGTAATTCGTGATATCGGCTGCAATGATGGTGGGATGGGATTCCCAGGATGAATAAGACTGTCTCAAGATAAAGTCGGCACGCCGTCCCAGGTCGGTCGGTTCCCACTGCTCGAAAAAGCGACTCTGGTAGTAGGGAGTCTGTTCGACTTTGGACACTTCAAATAACGGGATCTCTGTTAATGCACGATGACGGCGGGTCGATTCTTGTTCGAAAAAATACGGCGTTTCATCCAGAGCCGTTTCCAGCACGCCGACGTTGATCACGGGATAGCGCTTCTGGTATCTCAGCAGTGATTCACGAAGTTTCGGATTGGCAGGCCAGATGACAACTGCTGTCGAAACCGCCTGAATTGCTTTCGGATACTGTTTCTGACTGGCTGCCTCTTCTGCGGTTTTCAGAATGGAATTCGATTCATTGAGAAAAGCGGTTTTCCATTTGATCACCGTTTCCTGCCGGGGGTACATTGATTCGAGACGGTTCAGATAATAGTGCGCTTTGCGATATGCTTTTTCCTTCACCGCTTGCGAGATCATGACATCAATGATTTCACCGGCGAGTTTACTCAGCCCGGGATATTCAGGCTCGCGGTTGTGAAGATCCTGAACATAAGCAAGAGCATTGAGATACTGGTGTGCGTTCTGTTTGTCCTGTGCTTCCAGCAGCATCAGCTGTTTCTGTCTGTTCTCAAAGCCAGGCCAGTCTCGATGTTTCCGGTCGAGTACCAGCAGGAGCTCAAAGGCGGTTTTCAGGTCTTTCTCCTGGAATAGAAGATCGATTCTTTTAATGATCAGGTCTTCGTGGTGAATGACTTCTTTAACGCTTTTCCGTTGAATTCGGTATTCTGGAGTTTCTTTATCGCCGATCAGGGTGATCTGAATAAAATTCATGTCGGCCCGCATTTTACGCTGTTCTTCGATTTCCTCTTTACTTTTGGGTTTAGGCCAGTTGTAGCTCTCTTTGAGAGCGAGGTCCAGTTGTCCCAATGTGTCAGGGCGGGGATAGATCGGTTCGACGACCAGCACCGAATCGTTCTCGAGCACAACCCAGTCGACAGGTGGTTTCTTCAGCAGTTCTTCTACGGTCGGAATCTTCATCTCATCCAGTTTCGGCAGGATTTCTACTTCCTCACTGGTTGAATCTTTGTCCTTCGTATCCTGCTTTGCGGTATCTGGTTTCGTCTCTGCTTTTTTCTCATTTTGAGCGACTGCAACCGGGAGTTCTGTTGAGAGTGAAAACCCGAATATTGCGAACAGGATCAGGAAAAAGTTGTGATGTGTTCTCATAATGATGCCTGACCTTTCTGCTGCAGTGCCTGATCAATTCGATACAGGCTGCCATCCACGGTTGGTACAAGCAGGAAATTCTCAAGATTGACGACTGAGCCGATCGCCGGGAGCGGCGCGACCAGTTCGGCTGCAACTTTACCGGTCTGTAAGTCGACCGATTGTACTTTTCCATTCTGCAGCGACAGCAACAGCTGATTTTTCATCACGGCGGGAGGACCAGCCAGCGAGACGCCTGGTAAATCAATGTCCCAGATTTTCTCGAGTCCCTGATTAATATTAAAGCAGCTTAACTTCTGCCTGGATTGGACGAACAAATACTGATCTGTTAACCAGAGTTCGCTGGTCGCCGGAGATTCCAGCTGCAGTCTGGCTTTGGGTTGCAGCGACTTCAGGTCCAGCACCTGCAGTTCCCCTGACGCATCCGCCACTGCCAGCGCGTCCTTACCCACTCCCGCTTTGAAATCGATGGGTTGTTTTTTATCTGTGACAGAGAGAACAGCCAGGTGGCGAACCGGGCTGGTGCGGTATTGCAGAGCGATGATCTGGCCGGACGATGTGATGGCGATGCACTGGTCCTTGTCAGAGGGAATCAGCTGTCTCCAGCTCACGCTGGCATCGACGTCATCCGGGAGCACATGTTCCAGAACGGAATCCAGACCGCGACCTTTGCGATAGACTGCGATTCTCTTGCGAAACGGGAGTGCAATTCCGTCGCCGATCAGCACGGGGGGCGCATCGAGAGGCGATTTAATATCAATCGTCTCTTCCAGTTGTCCGAACTGATTAAGAATCCAGAGGGTCGGCTGAGGGGCACCGCAGTAAACGGCTATTTTTCCATTCGACAGACGACTTGATTGTAAGGGTGTTGAGAGAGATTCGGGGAGTTTGAGTTGTGTACTCGATTTTTCTTTGAATGGAGATTCTCCCGACTCAAAATCATTCTCACGCAGGCGGAAGATGTCGCCATCCGAAGTGATGCAGACCAGACCCTGTTGATCGCCTGCGCCGTAGGAATAGGTGGCAATAATGTCCGTTCCGAGAATCGATTTCCACGTACTCGACATTTCATCGCGATTGGCGATCGAGAAGATAACAGAATTGGATGAAAGCAGACGACGGGCCAGATAGAGGTTGTTCCCGATCAGCTGCATCGGCTGAGAACCCAGACCATCTGCGATTTTTTTCTTATCCAGCGTAATCCCCGTGTTCTGGAGCGTAAATTTACGCAAGGCAGAACTGCACATCCAGAGCTGTCCACCAGAGCCGGCGGAAAGATAGATCTGACAGGAAAGTGGATCCTGCAATTGAGCCGACGCGATTTCGGTCAGCTTGCGTTTGCCCTCTTCGTCTGTGACGGTAAACGCTGTAATGCGTTCCGGAACAGTCGGAAAAAACATCTGTTTGCCACGCAGGACGGGCACACTGTGAACCTGCCCCTTGATCCGGACCTGTTCCAGTTCGTTGAGTGTCGCGTTCTGTCCGTTTCCATCCAGAATATATAGCAATGCAGAGTCAGCACGATCGTTCTCACAAACCAGCAGCAGCTTGCCCATTGATATTACAGGGATCTGGATCGTGCCCGGGCGATGGCCGAGCGAGGCCACTTTCTGGCATTCGAAGGGACGCAGACTGACCAGGTAGATGACCGCTTCAAAACCGGGAACGGCGATAGACTGTTCGCCATAAACCAGTGCCGGTGCACCGACGAGAGGCTGGGCAAATTTGAGTTGGGAAACGATGTCTCCCTTCAGCAGGTCCAGATTGAGCAACTCGCCTCCACTACAGGAGATAATGATCTGCCCCTGGTACACCAGGGGTTTCCCGGTCGGTCGGGAAGGCATGGGCTGTCGCCAGACCAGATTTCCGTTTTTCTGGGTAATGCACAACAGTTCGTTCTGACGCGTATCATACAGCAGCAGAGAAGGTTCGCTGCCCGCGACCGTCATAGGAGCAAACGGTGCATCCAGGCCCGTCGGTCGACGCCAGATCGGGTCTCCCGTAATCGAATCTATGCCGAAGCAGCTGCCATTAGCTGACGCAAAGACATTGCGTCCATCGGAAACCTCGTTTGACCGGGATCGCGTATGCAGTGAGAGCGTCACTGACTG
>JAGQQP010000123.1 GCA_020426085.1 Planctomycetaceae bacterium
ATACTGCGGGTCCTGTGAATCAAGTGCTTTCAACCAGGCTTTCAAGTCGGCTTCTACTTTTTCCCGGCCACGCTCCCGCAAGACATTTTTGGCGTTCTGTCGCGTCCATTCTTCGGGCAGCTTCAATGCTTCCAGCAGTTCCTGGTTCGAGGCATCCACCAGTTTCGGTCGCGGCAAAGTCGGTTTGCCTTTATAGGTGACTCTCCAGATGCGGCCGTGCGTATGATCGCGGCGGGGATCACGGAAATCGACTTCGCCGTGCTGAATGATCGGGTTGTACCAGTCGGCGATGTAAATTGCACCATCGGGGCCCATCTTCACATCAATCGGTCGAAAGGCGACATGATCGGTTTTAATCAGTTCAACCTGTTCGCGTGAAACATAGCCGGCTTCATTTTCCGTTACCACAAAACGGCAGACGCGGTGTCCGCGAAAATCGTTGGTAATCATATTCCCCTGCCAGTCATCGGGCAGATGACGACCACTGAGAATTTCCAGACCGCAATGTTTGGGGCTGCCGAGATTCAGTCCTTTCAGAATCCGATCCATGCCAACCGCCGTCACAAAGGCAGCACCCGGAAAGGTATAGTTGATTCCGTGACCATAGGCACCGTCTGTGCAGAACGACTGCCCCCAGCGATCAAAGTGATGGCCCCAACTGTTGACCATACCCCGCATGACGACTTCCAGTTCCATTGTCTCCGGTTGATATTTCCAGATACCTCCGCCATTCAGACGACGCACGCCATACGGTGTTTCGATATGGCTGTGAATATAAATCGACTGATTGAAAAACAGCTGACCCGCTGGTCCGCGGCGGAGCGTGTGCAGAATATGATGCGTATCCTCGGTTCCAAATCCCGCCAGTTCCGTTTTGCGGACATCGGCTTTGCCGTCACCGTCGGTGTCTTTCATAAACAGCAGTTCGGTACTGTTGCCGACATATGCACCGCCGTCACCGGGCATGACTGCCGTGGGAATCAGAAGGCCATCAGCAAAGACCGTTGTTTTATCGGCGATTCCATCTCCATCCTGATCTTCCACCACCAGAATTTTATCGTTGGCTTTTTCACCCGGCTTAATGTGCGGATAAATTTCGGAAGAAGCAATCCAGAGTCGTCCCTGTGCATCAAAGTTCATCTGGATCGGCTTGGCGATCTGGGGATCAGCCGCATACAGATTGACCTCAAATCCCTCAGCCACTTTGAAGGACTTGCGTTCCAGTTCCGGATCTGGCGGCGGAATGTCGGTCAGGTCACGCTGGGCCTGCACTGTCGAAGCTGAAAACAGGCATAACAGACAGACAGAACTGAAGAGAAAACGTTGAAACGGTAAAGCGGCTTGATTTATCACAGGAACGATCCTTGCAGAGATCTATAACAGGTAGGAATATAATTTCGTGAGTCGAACTGATTCAGAGACAGCTAATGCGAGGAAACCAGGCTGTGAATGGCGGCTTCCTTGGCTTCGATCAATGGAATGAACTGCGGCAGCTCTTTCGCATTCTGTCCCTGTTCATGTTTGCGGAACCCCAGCAGATAGGTAATATTCTGGGGACGCCAGTTATAAAAGTACTCACGATTCTTATCGAAAGTCAGCTGGGTCACTTCATCAGCGACCGCAGGTGAGAGTTCAATCGGTTTCAGACCGAGATCAACGGCAATAATACCCGCAGCCCGTTCGTAACCTCCCTTCGTCAGATGAATCCCGTTGGTTGTCCACTCTAAGCCGGGATCCCCTTTCGGTTCCGGTATCAACTGCGAATAAAAGTCGACAAAATAATGATCCCCTTTTTCGGCAGTCTGCTGCAGGAGGTCGGCATACAGTTTCAGATCCTGATTATGTTTCGCAGGATCTGGCAGCGGCGCGCCTTCGTTTTCGTATCGATGCGGCGAAACGAGAATGAATTTCGCCCCCGTCGGTTTCAGATCGCTGATCAGTTTTTGTAACTGGGTCTGAAAGCCGGGTAAACCCGCTTTACCGGCGAATGCTTCATTTCCGCCGTAACCCAGCAGAATGTAATTCGGTTTGAGTTCACTGATCTGCTTGATCATCCGCTGATAACCAACGGCCGGAGGATCGAAGATGCCTCGCGATTCCGCCCAGACCGTGTCTCCACTCCAGCCCAGATTGCGAAACGAGAGTTTGGCCTGAGGAAAACTGCGCAGAAATACGCTTTCCCAGCTCCCGAATTTCTGTGACCGTTCGATCATGGTATTACCCAGAAAGATAATTCGGTCACCCGACTTCAATTCCAGAGCGGGCGGAGCTGCGGAAACGAAGGATGTTGAAAACAGGACAAATAAGAGCAGACAGACGGTGAAACGCTGATTCACGGAGATACCTCAATCGCTGTAGTCAGGTAGTGGATAGTTCTTCTACGCTAAAATAACAGGGAGTGTGAGTTACAGCAAATCAGGAATCAGAAAAAACAGGGCAGGAATCGACGATTCAAAACAAATGGCGAGCCTGCCCGTTTAATTAGTCTTGTAAAGATATCACGGCCATGACCGTGATTCAGGTCTCTGCGGACCTTTGATCCTGCTTTTCTTCCTGCCATTCCCGTGTGGTAAACACGGTGGTGTCCGGATCGGAATTCAACTGGACATCCTCAAAGTAGTCGGTCTCGACTTCCTCAATCCAGAGCCGCAATTCATTTTCATAATCGCTGGGCAGATCACTTTTGACGAGCAGTCGATGGAACTCGGCCGCACCGTCTTCACCCAGATCTGCTGCTTCCGCCGAGGGAAACCGTTCAGCCGGATCGGGGTGCACCAGACGATGAATCAGCTTCATCAACGGTTCACTGAGCGCGAATTCTTCTGCAGGAAACCACTGGGGAAGCTGTTGCAGGATATTCTGCTTGGCTTTAACCAGTTGTGCGTACTTCAAATTGGCAAATGGCTGAAATCCGGTAATGAATTCAATCAGGATATATCCCAGGCTGGCGAGATCGGACTGGGGGGTCGCCCGTCCCCCGGACAGAACTTCCGGCGCCGCATACGTTGGTGTACACGGTTGTGTCGAGGGGAGATTGTTTAAATCGATGGCAGATCCGATATCGATGATCTTGGCATTCCCGCTCCGCTTGAGCATGATATTGGCGGGCTTCATATCACAGTGAATGATATTATTACGATGCAAGGCTGCCAGCGCTGCCAGGCATTCGCGCAGGATCGCCACTGCGATTCCCGGTTTCAACCGCGGTTGCTGCACCCCTTTGGTAAAGACATTGTTGTTGATATTTCTCCAGCGCCGGGATGTGACCTGTTCACGAATCTGTTTGAACGTCGCCGGCGTTAACAGACTCCGCAAGTCATAGCCGTCGATCCACTCCATTTCCATGATGTAGACCTGATCGCGGGTTACAAAATTCTGTACGGCGACGAGATGATTTTCCTGAACACGGGCCACTTGCGCTGCGACCTGTGACAGTCGCGCCATTTCAGTCTGATAAGCGGCAGCGTCGGCATATCGTTTGGGAGAAAACAATTTGAGCGCAACGGGGATCTGGAATCCATCCGCGCCTTCACGGGCACTCAGATACACCACTCCCTGTCCACCAACACCCAGGCACCGGGAAAACACACGTTGATTGTGCCAGTCCAGAGAATTACCGTCGAGCAGCTTCTGATATTGCTGGTCTAATTCATCCAGCGAAACAGGGTGTAAAGATTCATTAGTAGTCAAAGTAATTCCAAACCATCAAAGGAATGATATGCCTCCCGATTTGATGAAAACCGGGTCAGGTCCTGCTGAGGTTGCGACAGGTTTGAATGAAAAAAATCAAAGTGTCGTCGGTTTCATTGCAGAATCATTTCAGATTGAATCGAACTCTGTGAGTATTCAGGGGATCGCGTATCATAATCAGGAATCGCTCAATGTAAAATTAGCCGCGTTCTTTAATTCTGGAACGATTCAAAATAATTGTTGCTTTTTTGAAGTGAAGTGATAAACAATAGACATTAAAGGCACACTGAAATTGGCCCGGTGACAGGAATCGTATCACATCCTGTGAACAAAAACAGGGCGGTGTTCCTGAAAGTACTGGTTTGGACAAGATACCAGAACCTCAGGTTCAACGCTGTTTTTTACCGGTTCCCGATTTCTAAAGTTCAGGATACTTGTTCAAGGAGCAGGACAATGATTGCGACTATCAAATCAACTTTAAACGCGCAATCGATATCTCAACTGATTGATGAAGTTGGTCACATTCTGGAAGCCGGTGAGGGCTGCTGGAAAGTAGAGTACGGTAAACGGGTCCTCTTTCTAATTGTTGACGAGGAACACGATCGCGTACGCGTCATGACCCCGATCCTCAAAGAGGAAGATCTGGAAGAAGATGATTTATGGGATGTCATGGAAGCAAACTTTGACCGTTCTCTGGATGCCCGTTATGCAATCGGCGATGGCGTCCTCTGGTCCGTCTTTCTGCATCCGCTTAATGACTTAAGCCGCGCACTCTTTCTGGATGGGTTGGATCAGGTCGTCACCCTGGCTAACAATTTTGGCGGTTCCTTCTGCAGCAGCGATATCGTTTTTGGTTCAGAATAATTCCGACCAGAATCAGATCGACGTTCAATCATCCTGCTCATCGATAATCAGAGTGCAGTCGGGCAGGCTCTCCAGAAATTTTTCTCCATAGCGTTTGGTTCGCACACGCGGATCGAGAATCACCACCTGTCCCTGATCACTGGCGGTTCGAATCAGTCGGCCAAAGCCCTGTTTCAGTTTGATGATCGCTTCGGGAATCTGATAATCCATGAACGGATTCCCGCCCCGGTTTCGAATCGCTTCAACCCGGGCTTCCAGCAGTGGGTGATCGGGAACACTGAATGGAAGTTTGGTGATAATGACATTGGTCAACGCATCGCCGGGTACATCGATCCCCTGCCAGAAACTGTCTGTCCCGAACAGAACCCCCCGCGGATTATTACGGAAACGCTCCAGCATCAGCGAACGGGGTAACCCTTCCCCCTGCAGATACAACGCCAGATTATGTTCCGACAGCCAGCCACTGATCCGGTCAGCACACTGCTGCATCAGTTTATAACTGGTAAATAATGCAAAGGCATGGCCGTCGGTCTGCTCAATGTACTGCTTCAGCTTCTCAGCAACTGCCGCTTCATACGCCGCCGGGTTCTCCCCTGGATCGGGCATCGAAGCAGGCAGAATCAGACGCACCTGTTCCTGGTAGTTAAACGGGCTCCCCAGTTTCAATTCCTCAGACTGTGTCAATCCGAGCCGGGAACGCGTGAAGCTGAAATCCTGATCGCCGACCGCGAGTGTCGCTGATGTCAGAATAACGGTCTGTGCCTTGTTAAACAGTTCATCGCGTAATACCGGCCCGACATCCACCGGCGCATTGACCATTTTCACCCGCTGATTGCGTCCGCGCGCCGTTTCCACCCAGTAGACAGAATCCCCTTCCGCCTGTTGCGTCAGCCAGCTGTTTAACGAATCTCCCAATGCGGTACACCGCTCTGCCGCTGCCGACAGTTCCACTTTTTCTTCTTCATTTTTGAGTGTGAAAGCGTATTCGGCGATGCGGGCTGCCAGCAGTCGCATCTCCTGTGAAACTCCATTTTCAATGGGCGGAAGCTGCCTGATCCGGCGGTTGGCCAGACCGGTACTGTCCTGCCATTCCAGCAGATGATCGAACAGATCTTCCACCATGTATCGCAGCCGCGTGACATGCTGCTGGCAGTCGATCAGATTGTGATGCAGCAGCAGTCCCTTTTGCGTGCGATCGTTATACAGTTTGTTAAACAGGTAATCGAACTGACTGTTCGTAATGGAAAGGCCCAGGTGATCTCCGGCAACCGACTCGATCGTATGCGCTTCATCCAGGATCACAGTATCGTAATCGGGAAGAATGCTGCTCCCCTCCCGGCGAATCGCGAGGTCGGAAAAGAATAATGCATGATTCACGACCAGCACATCAGCATTCCAGACGCGTCGACGGGCCCGGTAATAAAAGCAGTCGTTATAAGTCGCACAACGTTTTCCCAGACAGTTGCCGTGCTCGCTCTGAATTTCATCCCAGATCTTCGGAATCGGGCGAAACTCCAGATCCGCACGACTGCCATCCGTTGTTTTGTGGGACCACTGCACGATCTGATCCAGCTGGCTCAGTTCCTCTTCTTTCGAAAAGGTGCTGCCAGCCCGCTCTACGGCTCCCTTCAAGCGACGCAGGCTGATGTAATTGGAACGCCCCTTCACCAGCACCGCAGAAAATTCGACGGGCAATACGGCATTCAAAAACGGGATATCGCGGGTTATCAACTGTTCCTGCAGGCTGATGGTATTCGTCGAGACGATCAACCGCTTCCGGTCTTTGCCCGAACGGGTCTCATTCTGCTTACAGGTCGCCAGGATCGCAGGCACCAGATAGGCGAAACTCTTTCCCACCCCCGTTCCCGCTTCTACCAGCAGATGCTGTTTCTGCTCGATCGCATTGGCAACCGCTTCCGCCATTTCCAGTTGTTCGGGGCGGTGCTCATATTTTTCGAGCCGCTGTGCGATCTTGCCATCGCTGCCAAGAATAGAAAGTACGTCTAAAGTCAAAGCGGGCCTCATCCGGTGAGATAGAACGGCAGAACCTGCATTCTTTAAGAAATGCTCTGCCAGATTAAATTATTTTTTGCGGCGGAAACTGACCACACAGATGTCATCTTTCTGCATGGAATCCTTTCGAAAGGATTCCACATCCGCTAACAGCCCTTTTACGAGCGGCTCTACAGCTTCGGGGCCCGTCTTCAGATACTTGACCAGTCGATCCTTATGGTACAACTTGTTGTCCTGGTCCATGGCTTCCGTGACTCCATCGGTGTACAGTAGCAGGGTATCCCCTTTTTCCAGGGTGATGGTTTCTACATGAAACTCCTGCTTCTTCAAAACTCCCAGAGGCATTCCCGACTTATCCTGGGCAAGCGGTTCAACACTGCCATCCGACGTTTTTCGCAACAGGGGCGCCATGTGCCCTGCATTGACGATGGACACGGTATGTTTTTTGGGATCCAGCACAGCCAGAATGAACGTGATAAAACGTAACCCCACTCCACTCAAGGCAATTTCGGCATTTAATTCTGCCAGGGCTTTATCGGCCGTGCTACGTGACAATACCTGATACCGGGCGGAGGCATACAAGCGTGCCATCAGAATCGCAGCTGGCACCCCTTTACCGGCCACGTCACCCAGCGTCACCGCCAGCTTTCCGCTGGGTAGTTCAATGTAGTCAAAATAATCGCCGCCGACACTCTGGGCCGATTCGTAGTAATCGAAGAATTCGTACTCTTTGTATTTGGGACGATTATGAGGCAGTAATCCCAGTTGAATCTGATGCGCGAATTCCAGGTCGCGTTCGATATCCCGCTGCCTGACCAGGTCTTCATGCAGCTTCGCATTTTCGACCGCCAGGCTCGCCTGTTGAGCGATCGCCACGAGTACGTCCAGATCGTCTTTATCAAACTGCTGACCGATATCGCGTGTGGCAATCTGAATCACTCCCAGAATATCCCCTCCCTGTGAGACCAGAGGCACACACATCATGGACCGAATCCGCAGGGAAGTAATACTCTCGCTCATTTTAAAGCGATCATCTTCGACGGCATCCGCACTCAGAATTGCCGAGCCGCTCATAATCGCCTGACGGACAATCGTCGTACTGATGCGAATCGAATCTTCGTCTTCAGTCCGTCTGGCTTTGGTTGCTTTCACGACCAGTTTTTTTCGCTCTGGACTCTGCAGCATGATAAATCCCTGATCCGCAGGGGGAAATATCTTGAACAGACCATCTAGAATACGCGGCAGAACTTCATCCAGTTTTAAAGCACGACTGAGAATCTGGCTGATTTCCAGAACGGCGTGCAGCTTGACTTCGGGTTTGACGTTAATCCGTAAATGACTGCTCGTATTCAGGTCGAGCGAACTGATGATGGATGAGCCATCCAGCACACCTTCATTGGGTTCCGTGTCATCCAGCGAAAGATGAGAGTCCTGTTTCAGTGACTGATTCGCGACTTCCAGGGTCTGCTGAATGGCGGAATCAATGAATTCAGGGGAGTGCTGATAATCCAGCAGGAACTGCATCTGGATATCACAGATACTGATCGTATCATTTTCATGCAGTTCGGTGCGTCCTTCAATGACAGTCCCGTTCAGGAGTGTGCCATTGCGACTGTGCAGGTCTTCCAGGTAAAAAAAACCGTGGCTTTCCAGAATCTGAGCGTGGTAACGACTGACGGCGACATTATCGAGCACGATTTCACAATTGGGGTGGCGGCCCATGATCACACGGTCGCCATTCAGCTCGACGATCTGTTCGGGAACCTTCCCTTTGAGTATTTGTAAAATCGCCACCGTTGTGCCCGACTTGACTGGAGTTTGACTGATAATGTTGAACGGATTGGCATCAGGGTTCTGGCCTGAATCTGAATTCAAACCTCACAGATTCAGAACGTTCCCCGGCCCTGACAGTACAAGAGCTTATTATAGAACTTTTTCTGAAAAATGACAGTGCTTCCGTTCAGGAGTCTCTCCAAGATTCTCAGAACTCCTTTCAGGGAACCGGTTCCTGAGTTCAGGGGTTAAAATTCTGCTCTTCCTCGTTTTGCAGTGACTCGAACAGTTTTTTATAGTCTTTGGGTTCAATCTCAGGCGAATTCTGGTTCCACATCAACGCCTCATAGACGATCTTTCTCAATTCCCCATCCAGTTGATCCTGATTGTTATTCAAATACAGCTCCCAGATATCCTGGGACTTTCGTGCATGACCATTCAGGCTTTCCAACGCCATCAGACCTGCATAGCCATTGGTTACCTGTTCCGCCTGTCCGGAATTGACCAGCTCCTGGAAAATCGCCTTTGCTTCTTCATAGCGTCCCGGTTTGATTAACAGGACTCCCAGGCGGATTTTGGCCCGGGGGGTGTAGATTTCGTTGTCCGGATAATTCTTTATGACGGCCTGCCAGGCATCCTCGCTGTCGCCCAGGCGGGTTGCCAGAAAAAACTGCTTTGAGGCACTATCCTCTTTCGGAATGATCGTCAGTTCCGAACTTTGATTCTCTGAGGCCTGAAAGGGTGCGTCAAGTGGATTGCCGGGGCGATTCACCCAGCCGACTGCAGCGGCCACTCCCCCCAGGCACAAGGATGCCAGAATAAACGCCAGCAGCTGTTTTTGAAAACTCCGATTCCCCTGAAAAGGGAGCATTTCGCTCCAGCTGCGTCTCTGGATCCCGGGACTCTCTTCCGAGATTTTTTTGATTTCCTGCATCAACTCAGCGGCGTTCGCAGGTCGTTT
>JAGQQP010000124.1 GCA_020426085.1 Planctomycetaceae bacterium
GGTGGCATTCGCTGTCCCCACACAGTTCGGGGCAAACATGATTGATGTGTGATATTGTGTAATCACGAAGGAAGCACCGATGGCTCCAATCGCCACTCGGAACAGCAGAAAGGTGGTATAGTCGTGGGCGAATCCGATTCCCATCACAGGAATTGAGCCGAGTAACAGCAGGCCCGTGTAAGCGAGTCGGGGACCAATCTGATCGCAAAGCCAGCCGATAAACAGCCGCGCGATGACTGTAATGGATACTGAACCGATAATGCACCAGCCGACCTGCTCCTGGGTGAGATGCATTTCTGCACGCACCACCTTCATCAAAGGTGCGATGCCGAACCAGGCGAAGAAACAGAGGAAAAAAGCAAACCAGGACATATGAAACGCCCGCATTTGTGGCGTAGTGAAATTAAACAGATTGATTCTGGTTGCTTTGTTCTGAATTTCCATTTCCTGAATGCTTTCTGCTGATGTCTGAGAATGTGATCCGTGAGAGTTCAAGCGATAGCAATTTCTCTTTCAGACAATCATCAGGCGCAAAATCAGCCTGGGAATATGAGAGGGAGACCGGAGCCAACAAGACTGGACGGGATGAAGCCAAAGGTTTAGTTCATCAACGAGATCGCGATTTTGAGAGAGATCTCAAGCTCGCAGCAGGCCCAGAATTATTGCTATCGTGATAAGCTGCTCTTCTTTTCAAATGGTCTGTCTGAAATCACTGTCAGCGCAACGGTGGTTCAAAGAAAGGCAATTCATGTAGCGAGAAGGAACATGAAGTTGCAGTGACATTTGCATGAAGAGGCAAAGTGTATGCCAGAAATTAAGACAACTATCTTAAGAAAGAGGCAGCTTTAGTCTTTTTGTTGAAATGATCTATAATTAATGTGGGAAATGCGTTTTCAATCCATCAAAAAAATTTAATGGAGTCGTCCGTTCACTCTAATAAATATGCAGTGCCCCTGCATGTTGCATAGAAATTGGGCATAAAAAATATGCAGGGAGAGACTTAAGCTATTGCAGCAGACTTTTCTGTAACACGTCTTTCGCCTGATCGAAATAGGGCTGCCATTCTATCTCTGGTTTTCCGTATTTCAGACAGTCACGTACTTTCTGAAGAGTATTCTTGGCCATGTGGGGGCAGCGGTTGCAGGCGCACGTCTCACCCGAGGAAGCCATGATACCGGGGACAGGAATATAGGTGTGCTGCGGAGCGGATTTCTGTAGCGGATGAATCATATTCGCTTCAGTTGCAATCAGGAAAATTCCCGGCTCTTTAACAGACATGACGTACTGACGTAATTTTTCGGTACCACCAATGATGTCCGAGACTTCCAGAATCGAATGCGGACATTCCGGATGGGCCAGTACCAGAGAGCCAGGGTTATTCTTTTTAGCCCGGAGCATATCCTGAATACTGAAGATTTCATGCACCATGCAGGAACCCGGCCAGAGAATCATTTCACGCCCGGTCACTTCCTGCAGATATCGGCCCAGGTGCTGATCGGGCACAAACAGGATCTCTTTGTCTGTGGGGACCCGGTCAATGATTTCCCGGGCATTGCCGCTGGTGACGATCCAGTCGCACAGGCTTTTCACTTTGGCACTGGTATTGATGTAGGCGACCGTTTCGAAATCACGCCCTTCCGCACGTAATTTCTGCTGAAACTGATCGAGATCGCCATACTGACAGCTGTCCGCCAGCGAACAGCCGGCAGTCAGGTCCGGCAGCAGTACCGTTTTTTCGGGACTGAGAATCTTGGTAGATTCCGCCATGAAATGCACGCCGGAAAACACGATTGTCGATGTCTTCACATTGACCGCATCGCGGGCCAGTTTCAGACTGTCACCGGTGAAATCAGCAATTTCCTGAATCTCACCGTCGATATAAAAGTGAGCCAGGAGTGTTGCATCCTTTTCCTTTTTAAGTGATTCAATTTCATCCATCAGATCAAGGGGATCTTCATAGACTTCATCACTGTGATCAATTGTGGGCAACGACATTGGTTTTCACCTTCAGAATACGTGTCAATAGTTCATTTCTGTTGCAGACACGGACTACCGCTCAAAAGTTCAATAACTTCAATCAGTTAAATCTGGATGAGTTGAAACCTTTTGAGTACAAATACAGTACTATTGTTAATGGAATATGATCCTCGTCAAGTGGTGGATATTCTATATAATTACCTGAAGGTTTAGAACTCTATGACAGATCAATCATTACGAATCCTGGTTTTTGGCGCTCATCCGGACGATTGCGATATTAAAGCGGGCGGTTCAGCAGCCTTGTATCAACAGGCTGGACACACCGTGAAATTCGTCAGTGTGACGAATGGTGAATCAGGGCATCAACGAATTTCGGGGAGTGAATTAGCAGAGATACGACGCGTTGAAGCCGAAGCCGCTGGAAAATCACTGGGCATTGAATACGAAGTGCTCAATAACCGTGATGGTTATCTGCAGCCGACGATTGAAGCCCGGTTTGAAATCATCCGTCTGATTCGCAACTTCCAACCCGATCTGATCCTCACCCATCGGCCCAACGATTATCATCCGGATCACCGTTACACATCACAGCTGGTGTGTGATGCCGCCTATATGGTCACGGTCCCCCCGATCGTCCCCGATGTTCCCGCACTGCGGAAGAACCCGGTTATTGCGTATCTTTCTGATCATTTTACCCGCCCTTATCCGTTTTCTCCGACGGTGGTGGTTGATGTGGAACCGGTCTGGGATCGCATGATTGACGCCTTGGACTGTCATCAGTCCCAGTTTTATGACTGGCTCCCTTATAATCACTTTTATGAAGATGAAGTTCCCGCCGATCCCGCGCAGCGTAAAGTTTTTCTGAGCCAGAAAATGAAAGACCGCATCGGTCCGCTGGCAGACCGCTATCGTGATTTAGTCATTCAGACCTATGGAGAAAAACGGGGACGGGAAATTCAGCTCATCGAAGCGTTTGAGCCCTGCGAATATGGTTCCCCGTTAACGGACGAAAACCGCAAAATTCTGTTCCCGTTTCTCCCCTGATACTTTGTGAATTTAACGTTTGAGAAATACCAGTCCCATGCGAAGATCCGTTCTATTTCTGATCGCTGCCGCTTGTCTTTCAGCGAATATTGACTCTACTGTTGCCGAAGAGACTGCCGCCGAACGGGGGTATCGCCTGTTAACCACACAGGCTTATTTACCGCCTGATTTTGATCAGGAAGTTCTGGATGACTTGTGGAAAGTCTGGCCTGACGAATGGAAACAGAAAGCCGAACAGGCTTCCCCCGCAGAACGTCGTGAGCTGATCTTTTCGTATTATGGAATCATGCACCGACCTGGTTCTGAAGAGGCACCGCTGGGATATGTGGTGACGCCCGAGCAGAAGTGGGTGATGAACTGTTTTACCTGCCATGGTGGCAAAGTGGCAGGCACGGTCATTCCAGGAGCCCCCAACAGTCACATCGCTCTGCACACTCTGACTGAAGATGTGAGTAAAGTGAAACTGCAGCAGTTAAAAAAACTGAGCCACATGGATCTGGCTGCGATCGGAATTCCCCTGGGGACAACGCATGGCACCACGAATGCTGTGATCTTTGGTGTGGTGCTCGACTCCCTTCGCGATGCAGAGATGAATTTTGACAGGAGCCGCCCGGTTCCCCATCTGCTGCATCATGATATGGATCCCCAACCGTGGTGGAATGTCAAACACAAATCACGGATTTATGCGGACGCCTTCATGACGAAGAATCACCGCGTGTTGATGCAGTTTATTCTGATTCCACGAAACAATGCGGAGAAAATCAAAAAGTGGGAAGCCGACTTTGCAGATATCATGGCATACATTGAATCGCTGGAAGCCCCCCGTTATCGCTGGTCGATTGATGAGAAACTGGCCTCGCACGGAAAGCTAGTTTTCAATGAACACTGTGCGGACTGCCACGGCACTTATGGGAAAGAGAGTTCCTATCCGCTCAAGACGGTTCCGATTTCAGATCTCAAGACCGACCCGGTTCGCTTGAATTCATTACCTGCTAAATATCGTGCCGCATTAAATGAGAGTTGGTTGAGCCGTTACGGTAAAGATGCTGTAGTGGAAGACCCGGGTGGTTATGTGGCCCCTCCCTTAAACGGAGTATGGGCCTCTGCTCCTTATTTTCATAATGGTTCTGTGCCAACCTTGTGGCACGTTTTGAATCCCCAGGAACGCCCTGTAATCTGGCAACGCACGGAAAACGGATACGATCAGGCACAGGTCGGGCTGGAAGTGCAGACGTTTTCAAAAATGCCAGCGGGTCTCTCAACCATGCAAAAACGACTCTATTTTGATACGAGTCAGTTTGGGAAATCAGCCAAAGGACACGATTATCCTGATGCGCTGACGCAGGAACAGAAGAAAGCCGTTCTGGAATATCTTAAAACACTTTGATGAACAACTGCAGGAACCCTGCCTCTGCTTCCGGTTCCATGCCGAACAGATACATCATTGCCAGGAAGTTCAAAAACAGGAATGCCAGACCGGGATAAAATCCTGCCGCTGCGGTGGAGCGTTCCATGGTAATCGGTGCGTTTACCGGTGGTTTCTCATTGGAAAGATAACCGGGAGTCCATTCGCTGCCGTTCGGCTTGATGTACCTGACTCGGGTCTTCCACAGATAGATACACACGACTGTCAGGAACAAAGCAGCCGCCAGGCTGATCATGGGATGGACGGCCTGTGATTCATCACCCAGACGAGCAGCATTCTCGGGGAGTTGGCTCATCATTTTGGCCACTGTGACAGCGAATGCGTTATTCAGAAAATGCACCAGCATTGGAGCCCAGAAACTCTTAGTCGCGACATAGACGAAGTGCATGAACATTCCCAGGGGAATGACGGCAATGGCATGAGCGGGATGCATGTGGACAATCCCAAACATGAAGGAAGTAATCAGGATGCCCGGGATCAGGCCCCAGCGGGCCAGCAGGCCACGGCCGATGGCACCGCGGAAGACAAGTTCTTCTCCAATCGCGGGACAGACTGCGACCACCAGGATCAGCGCCCACAATGAACTTTTTTTTGCCATCCCCTTCACCATCTCCATCGCCTGCATCTGGTCAAACTGCTGAAGCCAGGGGAACTGTTCTGTAAAGACGGTCCAGGCGTCAAAGGCGATTTTGTACAACTGGCCTGAGAGCAGGGACAGTGGTAACACGCAGATCAATAACAGAAAACCGGTTGAGACAGCAAAGGGTTGCAGGTTCAACTTGGCGAGCACACCTTTTCTGAAACGCAACGCGACCGCTGCGATCACGATGAAGACAAAAATCCCCTGCTCGACTCCCGCCAGTTCCAGAGTATGAGTCTCTGAAAGACCGGAAAGCTGATCACGCATTTCAGTACTCGTATCAGGAAGTTGGTTTGTTCCCATCAGGAAAGCGAAGAATCCGAAAAAGAATACGATCATCCCCACAAAATGGGCAACGATGACACCAATCATCCAGAAGAACGATTCAAAGAGCCCGGGACCCGGTGGGCGGACACTGGGAGATGTGTTGATGAGACGAGGCGTATCTTCTGCGTTGGCAGTCTGCACTGCTTCATCCAGAAGATTGTCGATCGTTTCCTTCGATTCCTCTGAAAACAGATCTATCGGCGTATCTTCAGTCTCATCCAGCGAATCAAATATAGGCTCCGATTGCTCGGATGAGGGATTTTCGGAGGCAGCCATAGAGATTATCAGTTTCTGGAAAATGTGGAGTGAGGATCCTCGGCCAGTGCCGTTAAGGATGCGTTTTAAGTGTATGACTTAAATGATTTTATGTGACTCATGTAAAATAAGAAAGCGGAGAACGTCTCTCATTCAGTCTATGTCTTAATAGTCGCTGTGATGGAGTTAGAATTTCATTTTTTTCGAGGAAACCAGGATTTTTTCTGAAATATTTCGGTTTTCAGAACGAATGGGATGGAGACGTAATTGAATTCAACGAAAAGTCATGATTTCATTTCACTCCCAAACGGGTATGATAGCAGCAGGGCCCTGTTATGAAAGAGTCATTTTTTACTGATTTTCCCCGTTTTGCTGGGCAAGATTCTGAAATGCTTCCGGATTCAAATTCTGAAATAGAAGATCAACACTGTCAGTTGCAATACTGTGCGAATTGTAACGCGACGTTCTCCCAGAAAGAAGGTTGTGTGCACTGCCCTGACTGCGGTGCAGTGGTCGATGATCTTTCCGCTGTTGACCTGCAGGAAACAATCGTTATCCAGGATCACGGTGTTCATGCGGATGAGGGTACGAAATGGGAAGATCCGATTACGGGTCAGGATCTACACGTCTATCGCTGTCAGTCGCTGATTGGGCGTGGCGGTATGGGCATGGTGTATCTGGCGACGCACCGTGACCTGGGACGCCAGTGTGCCTTGAAAATTCTGCTGCCGCATCTGGCAGAGCGTGATCCTGAGTATGTTGAGCGTTTCTTACACGAAGGACGGGCTGTTGCGACGCTCAACCATCCGAACATTGTCACCGCACATGCGATAGGTGAAGAACGGGGATACCGTTTTCTGGAAATGGAACTGATTACCGGTCGTGCTTTAAGTCATGTGGTTCGTGAAGATGGGCCTTTGATGCCTCTGCACGCTACCTCTCTGATCGCTCAGGTGGCTTCCGGCCTGGGAACCGCTCATGTGAAAGGTATCATTCACCAGGACCTCAAGCTGGAAAATATCCTGCTGACAGCAACGGGCATTCCCAAGATTGCTGATTTCGGACTGGCGAAACGAATTAACGCCGATGAAAAGCTGATGACTTCACAAAACCTGGCGGGAACCCCTAATTATATGGCTCCCGAGCTGTTTCAAGGCGCACCTGCATCGGCAACTTCAGACGTTTATTCTCTCGGAGTCTGCTTCTTTGTACTGTTGACCGGGCAGCTGCCGCATCGAGGAGCCAATTTCAATTCTCTGATTCAGGAAGTGGTTTCGCAGACGGCACCCAGCGTACGTGATTTATGTCCTGAGATTCCCCTGGAAATTTCCGAATGTGTGTCACTGATGTTAGACAAGAGTCCCGCAAATCGCTTTCAAAATGGTTACATGGCGGCACTCTATCTGAATGCGGTTCTGGGGCAGGCGCAGAATATTGAAGCCATGCTGTATGAAGCCTTTGGCGAGAACCAGAGTATCTCCTGGGTTAGAAACGGGTCGCAGTACATTGTAGAAGTCAGACAACCTGCGAAACGAAAACAGACGGTTTTTATCGAACCGAGTGAGCATCAGATGCAGGAACGACTGCTGTTGATCTACAGCACCTGTTGCGATGCACAACCGGAGTATTACGAAGAAGCACTCCGGCTGAATGCAGAAATATCACATGGCGGGATTTCGATTCGCGAAGTGGATGGTGAAACGAAGTTTGTCATGGTAGATACCTTCCCCCGCTCCACCGTGGATGCTGAGGATATCCGTAAAAGTGTGATTGCTGTCGCCCAGCATGCTGACGATGTGGAAAAGAAACTGACCGGTCACGATCTCCATTGAAAAGGGAGTTTTGTCACAGGTTGAGCCGGTCCGTTTGTAGTGGTTGTAATGATCACTGTTTTCAGAGCTACAGTTCTGTAACCTGATACTGTTTAGAAAACGGCTCGTGAAGGACGCGAGTGACTCGCAAGAGCCATACCAGTCATTAAAACTGTGGCGAACCCACATCCGCGCGTAGAATCACGTGTGATTCCCATGAGATCTTAAATCAAGTGCTTGACCGTCCATTCCCGGCACTGATATAGTCGATAACATATCAAAGTTCTCATTTTCACCCTTTTCAGCCTGCAGATTGCGTGCGAAGTGTACATGCGACACTGGATTCGAGTTCTGGAGGCAGTACTTAGGGTTTTCAGCCTGTTTCAGCAAAGTCTCTGTGGGAATTTCCCGTGATGAGACGATATACTTTTAATACGTTAAACCACGTTCTGTTCGGATCGATGAGTCACACCGGGGTATTTCATGCGTCCATCACTCAAATGTTCTTTGGCAACCTTTTTTGCCTGCAGTTGCCTGTTTTTTATTTCCCAGGGAAATCAGGCGTTTGCTCAGAAAAATATGTTGAATCGCGGGTTTTCGATCAGCCCGGATCTGGCTGCTACAGGTGAGGAACTGGCATCTCAGAAATCGCTGTGGGTATTGGATACCGTTTTCAAACCAATGCGCATGGTACGGCTGGATCTGACAAACCCGCAAACCGGTAAAAAAGAGAAAACTCTGGTCTGGTATCTGGTTTATAAATGTGTGCTGCGTCCCATTGAACAACCGAATTCGACCAACGAGTTTACTCCCGAAAACGCCGAAGTTCCTCCACCGGGGCCCCCGTTATTTGTTCCGGAAATCACTCTCATTACGAATGATAACGGCCAGCAGAAGAAATACCCCAATCAGATTCTTCCTGAAGCGGAACTCATCATCAATCAGCGGGAACGTCATCAGTTCAAAAACGCCGTGGATATCATTGGTGAACTGCCTCCTGTGACACTGCCTGATTCCAAAGAGGAGAATGCCATTTATGGTATCTGTCTCTGGACCGGCATCGATCCCGGGACGGATTATTTCACGATTTCGTTTGCCGGTCTCTCGAACGGTTATAAGAAGGTCGAAGGCCCTGATGGCAAAATACAAACCTGGCGGAAAACTCTGATTCAGCAGTACTGGCGTCCCGGCGATGAATTTGGACAGCAGGAACATGAATTCCGCCCCAAAGGCAAACCCTACTGGGTTTACCTGCCCGATGATCCCGATGATGCGGCTAAGATGATAAAAGACCTGAACATGGAAGCAAAACCAGCATCCTGAGACGGGTTGAAGTCTGTTCTAGCCGAAAAATAGTGGGAAGTTGTCCAGAAAGCGGATTATCTCTTGCAAGTTCTGGTCGAATTCGCCAATATACGGCCTCAATTAACAGTATTTTCTTAAAATGCTCCTGCACAGGGGCAACTTTTGCTACCTGAGGAATGAAGTAATGGCACATAAGAAAGGTCAAGGTTCCAGTCGTAACGGTCGTGATTCCGAAGCACAGCGACGCGGAATTAAGAAGTTCGGCGGCGAAAGCGTGCTGGCAGGAAACATCATTGCCCGTCAATGCGGAACAAAGTGGCACCCCGGGAAAAATGTGGGTATGGGCCGCGACTACACCATCTTTTCACTGGTGGAAGGAAAGGTTTACTTCGATAAAGAAGGTCGACGCATCAACGTTGAGCCTGCATTGAACTAAACTCATTCGATCAAGACACAAATGAAGGCTTCCTGAATATCAGATTC